>CACZNY010000469.1 GCA_902782655.1 uncultured Lachnospiraceae bacterium | reverse complement strand
CGTATCGCAGCTTTCCAGGCAAGTCAGATCGCACAGGCTCAGGCAAATCTTGCAGCAGGCAGAGCAGCTGAAGCAGCTAACTTTGCACGCATCAGGGCTTTTCAGGAGTCACAGCTTGCAATAGCTAAAGCCAGAGCAGCAAAGAGAGCTGAGATCGAAAAGGCTGTTAGAGAGTATTTGGCACTGTTCTGATTAACCAGGATAAGTTACTGATATACTGAGTAAGTTCAAAGGAGTCGTAGCAATACGGCTCCTTTTCTATTTGCGCGATACACATGTTAATACGCGTCCGGTTACTTTCTGCTCCCTGCTCTTCAAAAGACTTATCTGATATGTCTGCACACAAAAAAACACCCGGTATCTTATTGTTCATTGCTTTATAATATCAGGACGTTTCATTTTGAAACATCCCCAAAGCCATGATCCTGAGCTGTAAGCTTGAAGGGAGGATGAAAAGCTTTTATAATTAATACATCGTATCAGTCTCCGGAAATGCCGAAGATATAATTTCCGGAGGGATCATACTTATGAAAGCTAAGGAGGATGACTATGAGAAAAACAATAGCTATTTTACTGATGGCAGTTTGTATCTGCGGACTCTTCGGATGCGGAAAGAAGGACGCCGGCTCAGGGGAAGTGAAGATCGACTATGGCAATTCTTCACTGTATACAAAGGAAGACATGGATGAGGCCATCGGCAAGATCAAGGATGAGTTCAACACATGGGAGGGATGTGAGCTCCACAGTATCTCCTATACCTCCGATGATCAGTGTAATGATGAGAATATCGCCTGGATGAATGAGCTTGAGGAGGCAAATGACGCGTCAGAGGTATTCACTCAGTGCATCAAGTTTACGAGCAGCTTCCATTCACCCAAGGAAGGCGGAGGAGCCTGGGAGGCAGATAAGGAATATGAGGATTACGAGTGGTGGCTCGCCCGTTCCGACGGAGGCTCATGGAAGCTCATGACCTTTGGATATTAATCTCCGAAAATAAATATCGTTCACGACAAGGAGCCGGGATGACCGGCTCTTTGCTTTACATAAAACTGTTTCAATATGACACATATACCTGAAGCAGAAAATTCGCTTATGATCGTATGTTATAATGAAACCGTTATATTTTTTATTGTTTTTATTTCAAAAATAAAAAAAGGAGAGGAATATGAAACAGAAAAGCAGGCTACAGTTGAAAAGGAATCTGGCATTACTGCTGGTTCTGTCCATGCTGTTCGGACTGAGCACGGCAGCCTATGCCGCAGAGGAGGCCGGTGTGCCGGAAGCTTCAGAAGCTGTTTCTGATGAGGCATATCAGGCAGAAGCGATGCTTCCGGATACAGAGATCACGGAGGATGTGATCGCGGATGGAGCGATGAACACCGAATCAGGGAATAAGACATTCCTCAGCGGCGGATCGATTAGCATCAGCCTTAATACCGCAGGCATGCATCCTTCTGCCGACAGCGGAAAGAGCCTCCCAAACCCGGAGATTATTTCATATCAGGATCGTGAGGATTCAGTCAGTCAGTTTTCCGATGGAAGGAAGTACCTTGGGGATACGGCCGGGATCGAATATTCTGTTTTTGAAAAAGACGGCAGCGTATTGATAAAGGATAAGGATTATACTGAGGCATATTTCTTTACGGCAGCTGACTATGATACAGAAGAAGTGGTGGCTGTGCCCATAGAAAAGACCAAAGTGCTGGACAGAGAGGGCTATGTGACCGTAAGCATCAACGGTATCGGAGACTATTCGGAAAGTATAAGCCTTTCTTACATAGTGGAGAAGAAACTGATAACCATATCGGAGGATTCCGTTAGCCTTAATTGGATAAATGACAGCCTGACTGTAGAAAACCGTATCGAAGAAACGCTTTATGTCTATGCTGTAAGCCAAAATGATATGACAGCTAAGGACAGGGATGATAATATAGGCGAATATATCGAGATCAGACCGAAGGAGTCCACCGTCCTCAGGCAGGCTTATGTAAAGAACTCGGTTTCCGGGAATGAGGATTATGAATGGGTGGAGGAGCCCTTTAAGGAGGGTGTAACTTATGAACTGGCCGTATACCCTGATAAACTGTTTACACCTAATGAGGGTAAGAGTCAGCTTTTCACATTTATCCCTATCTCAGACAGCGAT
>CACZNY010000468.1 GCA_902782655.1 uncultured Lachnospiraceae bacterium | reverse complement strand
CAGTTTACTGTATCAGATCAAAGCTGATCCTGAATGATTACTCATCCGTCTATACAAATCCAAAGTATGAGAAAGCATTAATGATCGATGACGTAGAAGTTATTGAACAGCATATATCATGCGGTTATGCCGTTATTGAGATGATTTCGACATGGAATGGCAAAGATATCACAGAGGACAGCTTGTATGAGGAATATGGGAGAATAGTGACTTCTACCGGAAATAAGTTCTGTGAAGAGATGAATAAGCAGTTTCCCGAATACAATACAAAAATCCATAAGTATAGGAAAAATACGGAGTTTATTGACATAATGTATGACACACTGGCTTCCGGAAAACCGGTTCCGTTCGAGTGGGCAGCATTGTACGGTGATGATTGGACATTGCATTATTCATTGATCATCGGTGCGGATATCCCGAATGACAGGATTACTGTAGCTAATCCTTATGGATACTATGAAGAACTGTCTTTGGAGGAATTATTGAACAGGACCAGCTTTCAGGCTTATCAGAACATGCCGTTGTTTATGAAAATGGGATTCGTTATTGGCATCTTTGAAAAGAACACTGTTTATTCAATAGAAGATGAGTAAGAGAAACCATTTATTGAATTGATATGTAATGACTAAGTAATGGTTATCCGTGTATAATGTAACCATACGTATCAGACAGACCGGCACAGAGCATGGATAGGGGGAAATATGTCAGACAGCAGTTTGTATAAATTTAAGGATCTGTCAAAGGAAAAGGATCTTCAGGCATTCCAGCGGCCGGAGAGTCAGGAGTATGTCGCTCCGACTCTTTTTGAAGATAGCTTCGCCACAACCACAGAGCAAAAGAGTGGGATCCACAGTGAGATCGAGGAGCAGATGCCACCCAAGCTGCTCGCTTTTTCCAATACCAGCGAATATATCGTAAAGGGGTTCTATACATTTAAAACCTCCTCGGGAGAAGAAAAAAAGGCTACAAGAAGCCCGTCCAAGGGTTATATGAAGCCTGTAACAGACTCTCTTGCAGCATTGGATAAGTTTTTGGACGGCGATATTCCAAAGACAGCGGAGGGAGCTGTGGATGTTGCAGCACTTGAAGATGTGACGCATTATTTTCTGGATACACTGGCTGCCTGCGATAAATATCTGGATAAGAGAAAGAATCCCTGGACTGATGAGGGTAAGGCAAGATATGCGATGGTAAGTGATATCCGTGAAAAGGTCGCACAGGAATCCGTGAAGTTTGCTGACAGAATAGAAAAGCTGAAAGCAGGTCCAAAGTCCATTCCCGAGGACGGTAAGTGGATCAGTATACTGACGGATATACGTACCGAAAAATATGAGGATGGTAAGGATGATGTTACCATATCTTCGGAAGGCGGGGGTACATCCGATGTCATTGTGATCGAAAAAAAAGGAGTCAAGCAGTATATTAAGGAAAATGAAAAGGTTCCGTCCGCAAAATACAGTTCTGTCGTATTGCAGGAAATGGACAGGATCAAAAGTGATAAGAAGGTATTAGGTAAGGAGGATCCTCATCTTAAAAATCAGACGGATTCTTTGATGCTCATCGCAAGATTTGTAGATCGAAAATATGATTCCTTTTATGACCTAATGCTTCAGGATCTGGACAATTACTTTTATGATAATGATATAGATGTTACACCGGAGGAAGTCACCGGATATCTGATGTCGAGATTTTCTGAAATCAAAACAAGACAGGAAGCATTAAAAAAAGAATATGATGATCTTAAAGCTAAGGCCGAAGAGGTCGAAAAGCAAATGAAGGCTCTGGAGGATGGCCAAAAGCAGGATACACCCGAATACAAAGAATTGCAGGAAAAGAGCGCCTCTCTCCTGAAGCAGATGGATCAAAGTGACTATCTGTACATGGGACATGTCGTCATGAAGATGAAAAAGAACCGGCAAATGAGATTACTCGCCACGAAAAGAGCCGGGATCAAAGACGGCGAAGACCTGACCAAACGAAATGTCGCAACAAAGAGACTTGCAGATATGCTGAAGCTCAATGACCTCGTAGTGGATACGAAGCTGGCTGACGTAACCGTAGGGGACAAGAAGATAAAAGGTATCACTATGGGACATGCGGAAGGTATCTCATCCTCAGAGATACAGGATATGGCGGATGCTGAAAAGAAAAAGGTCAGCTATTCCACAGAAGCATATAAACAGATCCTGTCATTGCAGGTGCTGGATGTGCTCTGCGGTCAGGTAGACAGGCATTCATCCAATTTTCTGTGCTCT
>CACZNY010000467.1 GCA_902782655.1 uncultured Lachnospiraceae bacterium | reverse complement strand
GCCGGAGGATTCTATATATTACTGGACCTGCGGAGAAAAACTGGAATCTCATTTGCTCCGTTTAATATGAATCTTGAAACAATCAAGAAGTATAAGGATTACACTAAGAAACTTACGGAGAATGATAGAACCCGTTTGAATAATTTGCTTGGTGGAGAGTTCGATGAAGTGATCAATTACATGCTTGAAAATGACTGCAAACTGGAGCAGGAAGCGATTGAACAAGGTGAGGCATAATCAGGTTTGAGAGAGGATACACACTCAGGGGCCGATGTCAATATTTGACCTTACGGATTCAACGGGTGAAATGGCAAAGGAAGCAGAAGTTGACAGAGGGGATGTGCAGTTTTTTGCTCATCCCTTTGTTTATTATCCTCTCATAGAGTCAATTAATGGTTGAGTGTGCATGGTTCAGGAGGTGCTTATGCAGTTTTATAAGATTGAAATGACGATCAATACAAAAGGTGGTGAAGCAGTAGATACTACCAAAGAAAGAGTGGGGAGAAGGTTGGCCAACAGGGATTTGGGTAATGCGATATCTGTCATCTGCGGGAGATTCAGCGAAAAGATTCTTGACAAAGGTTATTTCTTTATCAGCGATGCATCTTATGGTGAATGTGTTTTTGGATTAGTGCTGCGTGATTACCTGAATGTTGATGATTTTGTAGAGAGTTTTGTGAAGAAGGGAAAGCTTGAGGTTGAGAATAGTGAGGTCAGAGAAACTACGCTCCACGAGTTTGCGCAGTTGTTGAGTTGCGGTGAAAGAAATAGCTATGTGCATGATGAATACGAGATCTTAAGGGAATTCGAACTGGAGGATCTGGTACATACCGGGCCGAGAGGAATGCGTCTTGATTTCGAAGAAAGAATTCTTCGCGAACGTAATAAGGACGCGGTATACCTTGCTGCAAAAAACTATTTTGCGAAGGATACTTTTGTCCCGGAGCTGAATCGAATTTACGCCGGAACTCCAAAGAAGAAAGCATACGGGCATCCTGTAGACTATATGATCGAAAGTGATGATGAAAGAACGCAGGAAGGCATCACACAGTTACTTATTCAGGCTTTATATGATGTTGGGAGGATTGAGAATCGGCGATACTGTGAATTGGAACTATGCCCTGAGGAACACTATTCCAAGAAAACAGTTGAATCTTTGTTCAAAACGTGTACTGGCGGCACTATGGTAGTAAGTATTTATGGGACTGTAAATCCGGATGATGATCGCGCGGATGGTAGTCTTTATTTCCTGGAGGAATTATGCAAGATCATCAGACGCCATTGCTGTGATGTATTAACGATCATTCAACTCCCCAGAGAATGTACTGCACTTAGGATGAAGATATTTGAAACCATAGGAGATTGCACCTTTGTGGAAATAAAAGAGGAGCTGGCAGTTGATAAAACCGCGATCACATATCTTAAAGAACGTGCCAGAGACAGAGGAGTAAGAACTGACAAGGGGCTGATGGCAAGAGTGGAAAAGGGGCATGGATATTTGGTCCCTGAACTGAATGCTATCTTTGATGAATGGTACAGTAAAAAACTTAAAACGACCGTATACAGTCAGTATAGAAATATCGCTGAAGCAAAGACGGAAGTTAAAGACAGCAAGCCTAAAGGAAGTGCATACGAAGAACTGGAATCTATGATCGGACTGGATTCTGCAAAAAAGATGATCCATCAGGCTCTTGATAGTTATAAAGCACAGAAACTGTTTCGGGAGAAGGGTTTGTCCGAGGACACCTTCTGTAACCATATGATCTTTACCGGTAATCCCGGCACGGCTAAAACGTCTGTTGCGAGATTGTTTGCAAGGATCCTTAAGGATAACGATGTAATCTCAAAAGGGCAGATCGTTGAGGTGGGAAGAGCTGATCTGGTCGGTAAATATGTTGGGTGGACCGCGCCTACGGTTAAGAGAAAGTTTAAGGAGGCTCTGGGCGGAATCCTGTTTATCGATGAAGCCTATTCTCTTGTTGATGACCGTGATGGATTGTATGGTGATGAAGCTATTAACACCATCGTTCAGGAAATGGAGAATCACAGAGATGAACTAATTGTGATATTCGCAGGATATCCCGACAAGATGGAAGGCTTCCTTGATAAGAACCCGGGGCTTAGATCCCGGATCGCACATCACATTCACTTTGAAGATTACAATACAGATGAGCTTTGCCGGATAGCGGATCATATCGCATCTCAGAAGGGTATGGTCATTGATGAAGGAGCGATGGAGCGGATTAAAGGTATCATGGAGGAAGCGTGCACTCAGTCTGATTTCGGAAACGGCCGATATGTCAGGAATGTAATCGAGAAAGCAAGAATGGCTCAGAGTAGCAGACTTGTTCACATGGATTTTGATTCGATCTCTCAGGACGACGTGAAGACGATCCGGGC
>CACZNY010000466.1 GCA_902782655.1 uncultured Lachnospiraceae bacterium | reverse complement strand
GCCTTCCTCGGAGTATCCCAGAAGTCGGATTCCGCGTCGGGCATGGGCATGGCGGTCACCTTTGTATTGACCTTATCAAGTCTGGTATGCGGAGTGATATACAAGTTCCTTCTGGTGCCCTTCAATGTGGAATACTTAAAGACCATCGCCTTTATACTTATAGTGGCGGCGCTGGTGCAGTTCGTTGAGATGTTTACGAAGAAGTTCGTGCCCTCTCTCTATGAGGCGCTCGGCATCTATCTTCCCCTTATCACCACCAACTGCGCAGTGCTCGGCGTGGCTCTGCTCAATGTACAGAATGAATATGACATACTTACAGGCACTATACACGGCTTTGCCACAGCCATAGGCTTCTGGCTGGCCATAGTGATACTTGCCTTTATAAGGGAGAAGATGGTCTTTAATGATGTACCGAAGCCCTTCAGAGGATTTCCCATAGTGATGATAACTTCCGCACTGATGTCCATAGCTTTTTTCGGATTCGCTGCGCTGAAGTAACAGGAGGATTGGTTCATGACGGCTGATATAATATATGCGACATTGATGATAGGAGGAATAGGGCTTTTCGTCGGAGCCTTCTTAGGCATAGCCAGCAAGGTTTTTTTCGTGCCGGTGGATGAAAAGGAAGCTGAGATAAAGGAAGCTCTTCCGGGCGCAAACTGCGGAGCCTGCGGATATTCCGGCTGCGCGGCTTTAGCCTCCGCCATAGCGAAGGGGGAGGCACCGGTATCCGCCTGCGTAGTAGGACAGCAGCCCGTGGCTGACAGAATAGCGCAGATCATGGGAACCTCTGCTGACGCATCTGAAAAAAAGGTGGCTTTTGTTCACTGTCTGGGTGACTGTGAGAAGACGCAGGAGAATTATGATTACAGCGGCACGAAGAGCTGCATGATGGCGAAATTCGCACCGGGTACCGGACCCAAATCCTGCCGCTTCGGATGTATGGGCTACGGCGACTGCGTGAAGGTATGCGAGTATGATGCGATACATATAGTGAACGGCATTGCTGTAGTGGATCCCGAGAAATGCGTGGACTGTAAGATGTGCATGAAGACCTGTCCCAAGGGACTTATATCCGAGGTGCCCTATGGAAGCAAGGCTCATATCGGATGCTCCAATCCGGAGTTCGGAAAGCCTGTCATTGCGGTCTGTAAAACAGGCTGCATAGCCTGCCAGAAATGCGTGAAGGGCTGTCCCTTCGAGGCTATTACCATCGAAAAGGGCTATCCGGTCATAGATTATGAGAAATGCAAAAACTGCGGCAAGTGCATACGGGAATGCCCGAGGAAATGCATCATTTGATCATAGGAAGATATAAGAAAGCAAAGAGTAATGACACAGGGGGATCGTCCCTCTGTGTTTTCTTTTCTCTGGTATTTTGCCTGCTGCTTTTACAGGGATGCGGGGTTAAGGGTAATGAAGCCTCCGGCACAGGAGTGTACTTCGATACTGTCGTGGACATAAGGGTCTGCGGAGACGATGCCGACAGGCTGCTGAAGGAGTGCTTTGACATCTGCCGTGATATGGAGAAGACACTGTCTGCACATGATGAGGAAAGCGAGCTCTACAGACTGAATCACCGGAGCCCGGATCAGCAGGAGACAGAGGTTTCCGACGATCTTAAGGAGTGCATATCAAAGGGGCTTTACTACAGTGAGCTGACGGACGGAGCCTTTGATATCACGATCCTTCCTTTGAGGGAATTATGGGATTTTGAAGCCCGGGAGCCGTCGGTTCCTTCTGAGGCTGATATAGAGGCAGCTCTTAAGAGGGTGGACTACAGGAGAGTTCATGTTAAAGGAAATACCGTTTCTTTTGACGATCCGGATACTAAGATAGATCTCGGCGGCATCGCCAAGGGCTATATCTCCGCAAAACTTAAGGAGCATCTTGTGAGAGAGGGCTGCACCTCGGCTCTTATCAATCTGGGCGGCAATGTGAGCGCCGTTGGCAAAAAGCCTGACGGAGAGAGCTGGAGGGTAGGCATACAGAAGCCCTTCGCTGACAGAGGCACCGTTTACGATACCCTTGAGATCGATAATGAATGCGTCGTATCCTCCGGAACCTATGAAAGATATTTTACCGAAAACGGAAAGCAGTATCATCATATCCTTGATACAAAGACCGGTCATCCGGTGGAGACCTCACTTCAGCAGGCCTCTGTCATCGGTGAAGACGACACACTGTGTGATGCGCTTTCGACCATCTGTGTGATTCTCGGGAAAGAGGAGGCAGAAAACCTTATGGCAAAACAGGACTTTGATGTCAGCGTGCTTTTTATCGATGAGGACGCAGGGGCATCATGGTACGGTGAAAAGCCATGAGAACTTATAAGCTGATTAAAAGAGCGGATATTTTTCTGCTGATATTCTGGGGGCTCATCGCCGCGTGTCTTTTCCTGATCCAGTTTTACGGGATGAGAGCAGGAGGATACGGAAGCAGGCTGACTGTCATATTTGATAATGAGGTTTATGGTGAATACGATCTGAATGAGGATCAGACCATAGTGATAAATGAGGGGAACACCTGTGAGATAAGGGATGGCAGGGTCAGGATGACAGAGGCAGACTGCCCGGATAAGGTCTGTGTACGCAGCAGGGAGATATCGAAGGCGGGGGAGAGCATAGTATGTCTTCCCAACCATGTGATCCTAAAGATCACGGGAAGTGAAAGCAGTGAAATAGATTCAATTGCAGAATGAGGCGGAAGGTGCAGCTTTAGCCTGGGAGCAGATATGGTTCCCGGAGCAATTCGTTGTATCAAAACAGTGATTCAGTACTTTTGGCGTCTGAATCATGACATGCGGTCAGGTGAAATGAAAAAACGGAGTAATGAACAGAATACAAGGAGACTTGCCCTGCTGGCTCTCCTTACAGCGGCTGCCATGATACTGAGTTATGTGGAGGCGCTGCTTCCTCTTGATATGGGCATACCGGGAGTGAAACCTGGGCTTTGCAATATTGCGATCCTTATCACCCTTGCCATGTTTTCCTGGAGGGAGGCAGTGCTTGTTTCCTTAGTAAGGATACTGGCCACAGGCTTTATGTTCGGCAATCTTTTCAGTATAGCATACAGTCTTGCCGGGGCTTTGTCTGCCATATTGGTGATGGCTCTGCTGATGCGGGCGGGATGCTTCGGATTCACAGGAATAAGTGCCTCGGGGGGAGCTGTACATGGTATCGGACAGATGCTCGTCGCGAGGCTCGTCCTTCCGGCTCTTCCTTTTGCAGGATATCTGTCCGTACTCATTCTTTCGGGCATTTTCACGGGATGCATCACAGGACTTATTGCCTGGGAGGTCATAAGGAGG
>CACZNY010000465.1 GCA_902782655.1 uncultured Lachnospiraceae bacterium | reverse complement strand
CTCCGCGATCCCGGCAACATAGCTCTCAAGGAAAGGCTGCCGTCCGCAAACAATGCCTTGTTTATTCAGCTCATTCAGCAGGACTCCGGCAATTTCCTCAACCACAGCTATCACCTCGTCCTTATCATTGACCTTTAAAGCACTGTAAGTGTAGTCCTCCCAGGCCTCAGCCTGAACCGGAAGAGAGATCAGTTTCTCAAGCAGCGGGGACAGTCCTTCGAGAATACCAAGGCCTTCTAACCCTTTTCGCATCCACTTATAGTACGGCGTATACCTCCTTGCCAGCATATAGGCGATGGTCATGGCAGCCGTAACCGTCTGATTAATACACAGTGATGCCGTGACATAATCCTTTCTGGCCATCATCCTCGGATAATTACTCTGGCCCCCGTGGGAAAAGAGATGCAGCTGTTCCGCAAGCTTAAACAGGAAAATCTTTTGAGGATAATAGGCGAGAATCTCATTTCGCACCTTAGTAAATGTTCCCTCGTCATCACGGAACACCTCTCCGTTCACAGCGGTTGCGATCCATTTCTCCTCAGCATAAAGCCAATAGTGCTTGTCAAGAATAAGCTCTAAGTCCGGGCGCATTTTCAAAATGCTTCCGTAAAAGCCGGCGATCTCCATGACCCCGCGGCGCTGATCCAGTCTCGGATTATATTCCGAGATCGATTCTCCCCAGATCCCGGCCGCAAAGCGGATGCCCTCTCTTACAATCAGGTCCAGATAGGCTTCCTGAAGGGCTGCGCCTATGGTCTGATAATCTGTTTTGTTAAGCCACATGCAAAAGCCCAGGCTGAAATCATGGTCCCTGGATATCTCGTCATCAAACCCGAAACATTCCGACCCCTCGCCAACCAGACCGACCGCTATTCTGTTTTCAAAAGAAGGAAACTTGTCATGAATCATTTTCCTTCCGTACTGCTCATAGAAGTCTCTGCATACAGCAATCGTAGACTTATTTACTTCTCCCATAGATAGACTCTCCCTATCTGATCGTTATCTTTACGTCCTTATCAGTTAATGCGGATGAACTGCTGCTGTCCCATGTTGCAAATCGGGCAGTGGGAAAGAGTTGTGAATGCCTTACCTTCTTTTGCCTCATCAAAAATGTATCCGCAAGCCTTGCAGTAGTAAATGCCGTCTAAGGGATGAGCGGCTACATTCGCATTGCCGCCTTTTGCGGTAAGATCATCAACTGTTTCACTGATTTTCATTTTGTGTAACTGCTCTAATAAAGTACCCATTCTCATACCTCCTGAAATCAATAATTAAAATATTATCTATAATGCCCTCTCTGCTTCCTCAAGGGATTCATATCCGTATGCTTTCACCATCTTCTCCAGACTGATCTTATATCGGTTCTTATCAGGATACATGATGATCTGAGCAAGATATACAATGATCGTATGCTCAGAGTATGTCTTAAGTTCGCTTCTTAAATAGTTGCGGACACTGACCATTCCCGTATCGAGACCTTCCGCCGGCCTGCCGTTTGCGCGCACCTTCGGATAGTCGGCTTCCACTTCTGCCTCCCACTTCATAAACTGATCCACGATCTTATCGATCATATGAAGCGTTCTCTCCGGAATCTCAGGGAGGAGGCCGCAGATCTGATTGTAATAAGCAGGATCCGTCTCTTCCATCATGTAAGCGTATTTTTCCATGATAAGATTACGCTCTGCCTTCTCGGCTTCAACTAAATCATTCAGATAACTGTCAACAACATTGTCTTCCCAGCTCTTCAGTTGTGAAAGGCGCATAATAACGAAGGTTTCCCAATCGTCCTGGCAATCTGCCCGGCCGCCGATGTTCTTCACATTCTGAAACATATCCCATTCTTTTTTTATGATCAAATGTTCATTCTCTGTCCGTCCCATACTTTTCCTCCTTATGGTCTCATTTTAGCATCCGGCTTCTTTTTTATTTAGTAGGAATACAACCGGAAAGTAGAAATATGTGAACGCAGATTTTTCCTATTATTTTTTATGCATCTTACCTCTTAGGCGCATTTTCATCCGGTAAAATGACTTATAAGAAGGCGCTTTATCAATCGAAGGATTTCGACATATATACAGACATTTTCACAAGGAGGCAAATATGCGTATAGGAATATATAATCATCAGCATATGGTGGGAAGCTGCCCGATCTGCAGACAGACCTACGTGCAGGGCATGATTGCGGATGCACAAAAATGTCAGGCCAAGGCTCTGAGCATCTACGGACAGGACTGTGAATTCTTTAATTATACCGATCTGGGCGATTATCCTCCGGATGATACGGACCGGCCGGGATTGGGCCGTCTGATGGAAGATGTTGCTGCAGGAAATCTCGATGTGGTAGTCTGCTACACCCTGAACAAGATATCTACCGATATCGATCAGTTAATGATG
>CACZNY010000464.1 GCA_902782655.1 uncultured Lachnospiraceae bacterium | reverse complement strand
TCAGTGACAGCAGTCCCCAAAGCGGCATTTTCCAGTCTTCCTTTGTTTTGATCAGAGGAACCCTTTCGCCGGCCAGAAGCCTGACTACATCGGATACGCTTTCGCCGTAAGCCCAACCGAGCAGAATAAGGTCTGTTATTGCCTCTTCTAATTCCGGAACAGCCAGAATGGCACATATAACAGTGACTACTCCTTCAAGGAGCTCTTTTTTTTCCGGATCCTTGAATATATACATGGCGTCCGCGGCGTATCTGAGAAGCTGCAGTCTTGTCACGATCTCTCTCAGATTTGCCTTGTCGGTGTTTTTGCCATAGAGAATGTATTCCAGCTCGTAATCAGCTCCTGGATCTTTATTCTCGTCGGTATATGACGTGCATCTGTCTATCAGATACTCGTCAAACATCAGCTCGGAAAAGAGGTTTTCGGTATTCATGGTTCCACCGTGCAATCCTGTACCTTTATTGATGCTTCTGTGAGAGATAAGGGTGTCAGTGGCTATTTTTTTCCGGGAGACACCTTTGGTATTCATGATGTGGAGCAGAATCCCTTCCCTGTCATCAAATACATTTCCGGCCGGGTTCTCCGGGATTTTGTAGTCTATTCCATTGAGCTCTGCTTCCAGCTCTTCCCTGTAGTCATCAGGATCCATATCGTCTATCCCGCTGCTGTCAAAGCTGGAAACCATTGCTTCAGCCTTATCAGCCAGTGCTTTTGCGGCACTGATACCGTGGGTGTCTTCAAAAGCCTGGATCGCCTGTCGCTTGAAAACCCTTCCGGATGCATCAGAAGCAAATGAAGCTTCCGCTATGTCAATGGAATCAAGGTTAAGACCGGTAAAATCAGCAGGACTTATCAAAGAAAAGGTACCTTTGGAGGGATCGATATTATAGCTGATATAATCCTTCAGATGCTCTTTTAGTGCATTGAGTGCAGGCGAAGAGCTGCCGTAGGAGGTGTCAATGAAATACAGGTCATATCTGCTTAGGAGCTCTCTGTTATATTCGGCAAATACAGATTCAAGCGACATATCCGTCGCCAATTCACATTTCATTCTGGATGCCGCATACGCGGCGCTTTCTGTTGTGCCCATAATGACCGAGAGCGTAAGTGTCAGTATGAGACTTAAAAAGACTGTAATAGTCCCATTAAACCTGTATTTCATTATGCCTCCATGTTTTGATATTGGTATTATACGGATTTTGCTTTATCGTTGATCGTCTTGAAGATACTGTTTACCAGATCGGTAAGCTGTTTTTTAAATATCAGGACCAGTCCGATGAGAACGACCAGTATCAGTATCATTTCCACTGTCCCTATCCCGTCTTCTTCTTTGATAAAGCTTTTTAATGACTTCAGCATGGTTTTTCCTCCTTTCATTATTATTTATGTACAGATGTGTATAAGCACATCGGACACAGCTCAGATACGAAACGGCAGTACACCAGGCTCTCGCGTTGCGGGAGGTGCAACCCGCGGAACGCGCGATTTCTGAGTGATATTCCGATTTTTCATTCAGAAAGTCATAGTAAATGACAGAAATGCCGGTACTATTACTATGATCATTACAACTGACAGCATCAGAGCCATAGGCAGCAAAAGCATCGTGCCGGCTTCTTCACCGCGCTTTCTGGCATTTGCCTTCCGTTCCTCGAATGCGTCATGCACTTCCTTTTCCAGCTCGGGCAGAAGACCAAGACTGCCTTTTTTTATATTTTGGGAAAACAGTGCTCCAAGCTTCGTATATCGCTTCACGGCGCATCTCTTTCCAAAATCAAGATAGGCTTCGTATTCACTTACACCGCTCCGCATCCGATATACGGTGATCAGCATTTCTTCACAGGCGAAGGACTGCCGTCCATAGGTTCGGTTTTTATAATCCATTGCTACCTTTTCGAAGGCTGATCTTAATGTCAGTCCGGCTCCGATAAGAAGGGTGAGCTTACTCACAACCTCAGGATAATCAAGAAGCATTTCCCTCTCCCTCTTTCCAACTTCTTTTTTCAGATCGTGGTCTTTCCCGGTGTATACCAGAAAAGCTGCAAAAACTGTCATGATCAGTACATAGATCCATGTATGAGGAAGAGATCTTTTGTAGGTCAGGCTATGCCCTTCTACCGTATCGGGAAGCACCTGGGCATCAGCACTTATGGTTTCCGATGCATATCGGTTTATTGTACGGTCTATTTCGTATGAAAGCCTGTCCTCGGGTGCCAGGAGCAAAGGGTATACCTTTACGAAAAAAGAGAAATCTTCGTGATAGTTTTCATAGGAAAGGGAGGCGGTAAGCTCAACCGTACGACCGGTCTCATCGTGAAAGTCCCTTTGGATATGGCCGTCATTGTCCAGTACGTCATAATCTCCCACTGACCATTCAATAGATACCGGGTAATGCTCGGACGAATCCGGAAGAGTAAGGTCATGATCTATATGATCAGCTGACTGGTTCTCGCCAAGGATCGAGGATCCCAGTTCCGTCTCTACTTTTTTAAATACACGGTCTGCTTCCTGTTCGGTGTAGTGTTTTTCTGCAACTGTGATGATCTTATCCTTCTGAAACAGTTTTCCGTCAGAATATAGATCTACAGGCACTGTCATTTCCCCTTCTCCATAGGATCGGCGTTCTATACGGCTGTACTCGATGCTTCCGGACTGCCTTATGTCTTTTATAAGGATCAGTACAGATGTAATGAATCCTATTGTCAATACTGCAAGAAGTATGGCGAACTTATTTTCATAGTATTCTCTTGTCAGCTTTGCTCCGGGAATTCCGGGATGCAAAAGCATCTGTTCCTCACGTATGGATTCTGTTTCCTTTGGTGTGATAAATTTCAGTATAACTCCGGCAAGACGATGGAAAATACGCATGATCAAACCTCTATATTGACTATTTTCAAAGCCGCGATGATCCCTGCAAGATATAGCGCCAGCGCAGCTGTCATTATGATCTGTCCCGTGGGATTATGGTATAGAACGGAGGTAAAGCCCGGGGAGCTTGCCTGCAGATAGAGCAGGATAAAAACCGGTACGGCTGTCATGATCTTAAGCTCCAGCTTCCTGGCGCTCATGGAGGTTTCTATTTCCCGCTTGACTGCTATCTTCTCGCTGATATTTCCTGCAGCCCTCTTTATTATGCCTGTCATATCTCCACCTATCCGTTTTGCTGATTCAAACACTGCGGCAAAATCGTTTATATCCTCTATTTCGCATCTCTTAGCAAAGTCACGTATTATGTCTTCTATCTGTTCGTTGTCTCTTAATCTCAGGACTATTCTCTGATATTCTCCGGTTATTGGAGCCTCATCCCCGTACATTTTCCTCATATCATGATAAGCTTCAATGAATGAGTTTTCGATTGAATATCCGGCGTTTAGAGATGTGCTTACTGCCAGGATACTCTCCCTGAATTGCAGGGACAGGGAAGCTTTCCTTTCTCTTTTCCATATATGCATACGGAATTTTGCATAGAAGATGATGCCCGGCATTAGAAGCAGAAAAGCATATATGCTTCTGTAGAAAATATACGAGGTTAATGCGTCCAGTCCCAGCCATTCAAACAGAATTCTTATCATAAAGACCATGTCTTTGGAGCTTTTCGATGTATGAAAGTTTTCCCGTTTTTTTGAGACTGCCTTTGATAAGGCCATGTTTGGTTTCTCCTTCCTCAATGAAGCTGAACAGCGGATTCAGAGTAAATTCACCGTTTGAGAGCCCTGTTAATTCCGTGATCTCAAGTACCTTCCGGCTCCGGTCCCTTAGCCTTCCAAGATGGATTATGATATCTATGGCAGAGGCCATCTGTCTCCGTATGGCGGAAAGCGGAAGATCCATCCCCATCAATACCATTGTTTCGATTCTGGAAAGCATGTCCTTTGCGCTGTTTGCGTGTCCCGTACAAAGTGAGCCATCATGTCCGGTATTGGCAGCGGAAAGGAAATCCAAAGCAGCTCCATCCCTTATTTCCCCGACGATGATCCTGTCAGGTCTCATGCGGAGAGAGGCTTTTATCAGATCTCTTATGCTGATTTCTTTCAGGCCTTCTACATTGGCGTTTCTTGTTTCAAGCTTTACCAGATTGTCTATCCCCTTTATCTGGAGCTCGGCAGAATCCTCTATGGTGATGACGCGCTCATCGTGCGGTATATACTCAGACAGAGCGTTAAGGAAGGTAGTCTTACCTGATCCTGTGCCTCCCGAAACGAATATGTTGTAACCGGAAATTACGAGCTTTTGCAGATATTCAGCAGCCTCGGCAGTGACAGAGGAAAAGGCGATCAGGTCTTTCATTGTTATAGGATCGTCAGGAAACCGCCTTATGGTGAGGATCGGTCCGTTGATAGCGACCGGATTCATTACTACGTTTACACGGGCTCCGTTTTCAAGTCTTGCATCAACTATTGGGGAAGCTTCATTGACGACACGGTTGCTTTTGGCGACTATCTGCTGGATCACTGATCTGAGTTTTTCCTGTGATTCAAAATGCCGATCCCATTTGGAGATGGCACCGTTTTTTTCTATAAATATATCATTAGTGCCGTTTACCATTATCTCGGTGACTGAATTGTCCGCTATGAGCTCTTCAAGGATCCCGAGTCTTCTGACTTCATAGAATAAAAGACGGAAAAGCTCTTCCCTTTCTGCAAGACTGATATTCTCTTTTTGCCGCAGCTCGTAAATTGTATCCTTAATAATGTCTTTTATTTCGTCATCAGATACGTCTCTTGACATATCGATCCTTGATATTATCTCTTCTTTAAGTATGGAAAAACGATTGTCATAAAGATTCAGTTCACTTTCATCCATGGATCATGCCCTCCAGATACTTACCGGCTTCAGTGTGGCGCAGGTTATCGGTTATCAGCGGAAGATTCTTAAAAAAAGGCGGTTCGAGACGGACAATTTTTTCTTCAAGTGTCGTATCCTCCAGAGTCCTTAGATAAGACAGGAACTGAGCTGTTTTTGCTGTGGACATCCCGTCTGACCTTATCGGCATGAAAATGCTGTTGCTGGAGGAGAGGATTTTTTCAAAGCCCGGAAGAAGGGTGCCCATATCGACGACTATATTCCGGTATCCGTTTTCATGGAGCAGATCCAAAAGCTTTATGATCTCATCACTGTTGATCTGGAAAATGTCTCCGGGATTCATCACCGGCGGGATAAAGCTTACACCCTGTCTGGAGTGGATGGCGCTCTGCAGCAGCAGAGAAAGTTTAGCTTCCTGACTGTCGCGCAGATAGAATATCAGATCGGACAGATCCGTCCCGTAATCCTGATTGAAGAGGACTGAAAAACCGGAGTCCGGCTCAAGATTTAAATATATTGTATTATCCTTATCTGACAGAAGCTGTGCTAACGCAAAGGCAAAGGTTGTCTTTAACGATCGTCCTACAGGCGAGATAAACGTATATAGATTTCCGGTTGCCGAAAATCTTTCCTGATCTACCGACAGGTCTGCCTCGGCTGCGATCCTGAGGATCTCTCTCAGGATCTCGTCAACCGGCTGAAGGATATTTATCTCATACAGACTGTCTGATCCTGTCTTATCCGGTCTTTCGGTAAGGACAACGGTTATTTCTGAATTTATGAATCTGGCGTCATTTTTATAGCAGCTGTCGTCGGTGAGAAGTAGAGATATGGGATTTTTTTCTGCAAAGTCAGCCAGGCTTTCACTTTTGGTAAAACCGGAGCATAGAAAACCGGTGTTTTTTTCACTTAGATAGTTTAAGAAGCTTTCAAGGTAATCGTTGTCATTGAAATATACTGCCATATTTGGATTTGATGCGGAAATCATAATACCTCCTCTAAAAGATGCTGAACCAGAATGGGAATGCTCCAAGCAGCAGAGCAAAAGCAAACGGGAATTTTATTTTTGTCAGTGGCTCTTTTCTGTAAAAGCTCATGCATATCACTATGGCTGATGACGATATAATGCTCGCTGCGGTGATCATGCATATTGAGGGTAGGCCAGCATACATGGCGGACAGCATAAGGAGCTTTATATCTCCTGCACTCATAAGACCTGACAGGTAGAACGGGATAAGTACCAAAAATATGATGAGACCTGCCTGCAGGTCAGTTAACGTATCACCCCCGGAAAAACCTGACAGATCGCAGAGCAGCAGCCCGGCGGCTGAAATGATAAGGATCAGATTCTTGATCCTGAATGTTACGATATCTGTAAGAGCACAGATAAAAAGCGTAACTAAAAACATATATGATCTCATACGTTTTCTGCTTCCTATGTAATCGAAAGATTGGTATCAGGTTCGCACTGCCTGTGCATCACCTGCCGCTGATACGCGGCTTCAGAAAATCCTGATGTGATTTTTGAAGTAAACAAACTCTACACCTTTGTGTGTGTTTTGTCAAGAGATATTTTTAAAAAGGGATTGACTCAATGTGGAGGACCGGGAAAGTTTCAAATACCAAATCCCTGCCGGCGCTTAGAGCCGGCAGGGAAATAATCGATGGTATGTTCTGCCCCAAAAGGGAGCGTCAGCCTTCTATGGCTATGTATTTCTGCTCCTCTACCTTAGGCTCCTCGGATTTCTTGGGAACCGTAAGTGTAAGGATACCGTTCTCAAATTTGGCCTTGATATCTTCTTCCTTTACAGCCTCGCCTACAAAGAAGGTTCTGCTTACAGAGCCCTGATATCTCTCTCTGCGGATGTAGTGATTATCCTGATCTTTCTCATCATTACTCTTTGAGGTTGATGCGTTGATCGTCATGTATCCGTCCTTTAGAGATGCCTTGATGTCCTTCTTGTCAATTCCGGGAAGGCTCATCTGCAGTTCGTATGAGTCTGACGTTTCTTTGACATCTGTCCTCATAAGTTCTCCGGC
>CACZNY010000463.1 GCA_902782655.1 uncultured Lachnospiraceae bacterium | reverse complement strand
TATTGTATCCGACCACGGTGAATACGAGCTTCCCTTCGAGATAAATATCTTAAGCGAGATACCCGGCAGCAGCCTGGGTGATATCCGCAATCTTTTCCATTTTACGAACCTTGCCATGACAGACTGGAAAACAGCCTGCGACCTGTTCTATTCCGGGAGTTTTGTGAATATTCTTTCCGGAACGGATGCCCAGTATATGACAGCCTACAGGGCTCTTTCCGTATACAGCGGCAATCAGTTCAATATGGAAAAATTCCTGCAGATAGCCCATAAGAAAGTGCCGCCTACATACAGTTTTGACTGCAAAGAGATAGATATAGACATATCGGAGGCAGATGATCCCGGTGAGATCATTGTGCGTCGTGAGGGATGGGGATATTCAAGATTAGCCATATCCGTCCGGGGAGATTTTCTGGAAAATGATACGGATGTTATCACTTCTTCCGATTTCGATAAAAACGAGGCCGTTATCGGTTACCATGTGGACAGTGAAAAACTGCATGCAGGACTTAATAAAGGCTGTATAGTTATAAACAGTGAGAACGAGTCTTACTCCATCCCTGTGTATGTCCATGCCCTTGAGGTGGTGCCGGACCACAGGGACAGGAAGCTTTTCATAAAGCTTACTTCAAAGTATATAGATTTCAGGGTGGGCCGGATAACAAAATCAGAGTGGTGCAGGGAGAGCGCGGCGCTGATCACACCGGTGCTTTCCGAAGATACGGACAGAGTGGACCTGCGTCTGGTTCAGGCCCAGATCCTTCTGATGGAGAAAAGGACTGAGGAGGCCGGACGGATACTCGAGATGCTTTCTGTCAGTATGGAGACAGAAGAACAGCTTCCTGAGTTAAGGGGATTTTACTGTTATCTTAAGAGCATGTATGCGTCGGACCCCATAATGGAAGAGTCCCTGGCCGATGAAGTCTGGGAGCTTTTTAAGGAAAATGACGACAACTGGAGGCTCGCATGGCTGTGTCTTTACATGCGGGAAGAGTATAAAACCAGTGTCCGTAAGCGGGATGAGCTGCTCAGGGACCAGTTTGATAAAGGATGCCGCAGCCCGCTTATGATGCTGGAGGCTGTGCACCTGTTCATAGCAGATCCAAAACAGATGGAGAAGCTGGGAAGATACGAGCTTACGGTGATGCATTTTGCGTTAAAGTTCGGTATTACCGGTTCGTCCTTAAGGGAAAGGTTTGCATTCTTAAGTGATGACGTGCATGCTTTTTCGGATGAACTTCTGAGCATGCTGATCGAATGTTATGAGATTCAGCCTGACAGGGATATTCTGGCGGCTCTGTGCACCCATCTTATGCGGGGTAACTGCATAGGCAGCAGGTATTTCAGGTGGTATTCGGATGCTGTTGAGCAGGAAATAAGGATGGCAAGACTGTATGAGTACTACATGATGTCCATATCCAGTACTTATGACGGTCTCCTGCCTAAGATAGTACTGATGTATTTTGCGTACCGGTCAAATCTTGATTCAGCCAGGACGGCCCTTCTTTATGCCAATGTCCTCAGGCACAAGTCGGAATATACGGAACTGTATGAAAGATATGAAGAAAGCATGAATGCTTTCGTGGAAGACCAGCTATTAAACCATAGCCTGGATGAGAATATGGCCTTTCTTTATTCGAGTCTTCTGGATCCTTTTTCCATGGCTCCGGAGTTCGGTAACGCTTATACGGAACTGCTTTTTACCGAACGGGTGCGTATTGCAGACAGGCGTGCGGTCAATGTAGTGCTGGTATATGAGCATCTTCAGGATGAGTTTATATATCCGTTATTTAACAGTGAGGCGCTTATCCCAATCTACGGGGATATGGTAAATATATTCTGGGAGGATGATGAAGGCAACAGGCATGAGCTTTCGGACAGGGACGAGAGGATGCTTATTATAACCGATGACCTCGATCCGGATGAATTCTGCAGTGCCGAAAACCCGGAACTGGGTGGAGTGTTGTATGTTTCTGAACTGGGAAATGACAGCATCCGCATAAATGAGAAAAATGAGGCAATGCTGTCATGGCTTTCGCTGCAGGAAAATGTGACGGAGGAGTATTCCGGAAGGCTTATGATAGACCTGGCCCAGTATTATTTTGATAATGATAATATCGCAATGCTGGATGAACTGCTGCTCCGCCTGGAGCCGGAAAGGATGAGCCGTGCAGACCGTGAAATATGCGTCCGGATAATGGTGGCAAGAGGTCTTTACGATGAGGCTTTTTCCTGGATATGTGAATGCGGTTCAGAGGGTATTGACTATAAGATACTGCTCAGGCTCTGCGACCGTGTGATCGTCAGAAGGGATTATGAATATGACCCGCAGATGCTGGCTTTATGCAGCAGTATAATGTCCATGGGCAAATATGATGAAGAGTCTCTGATATATCTGCTGAAGTATGCCTGCGGTACCACCAGATATTTAAAAGAAATCTGGCGTGCAGCGGATACCTTCGGTGTGGATGTCCAGGGCTTCCTTGCGGGAATGCTTACGCAGATACTGTTCACCGGAGCGGACGTTAAGGAAAAATATGATATTTATTCACAGTTTTCCGAAGGCGTTACGGATTCGGCTCTTGAAAAGGCTGTGCTGTCGGCACTGTCCTACGATATGTTTGTGAACGGGGCAGAGGGAATTGAAAAGTGCTATGAGCGGATCATGTATTATGCCCGCCAGGGGGAGAGACTGACACATTTCCCGGTATTCTCGTTTTTGAAGCATGCATCGGAAAAGAAGGATGCGGGTACTATTACTGTTGACGAGCTGGAGGCAGCCCTGTATTTCCTGAAACAGATGTGGTGCGAAGGGATATTCCTTCCCTGCTTTATGAGTTTTAAGGAAGAAGAGCCGAGGCTCAGGATCTTTTCGGGACAGAGCTTTATTGAATACTGCGGACATCCTGACAGCCATGTGATACTGCATTATGTTACTTCAGCACCCGGCGTCGAGTCGGATGAGTACAAAAAAGAAGAAATGCTCCATGTATATGGCGGTGTATATATTAAGTCTTTTGTGCTGTTCAAGGGCGAGAAGATCAATTATTACATAACGGAAGAATATGACCGCAGGGAAAAGCTTACCAAGGCAAGCGTCCTGGAAGCTTCAGAGAGTGTACGCCCGGGAGAACCTGACCGGTATTCAATGATAAACAGTGTAGTGGCTGCAGCACAGGATCAGGCAGGTGCTGAGGCCCCGAAGGCAGAGGAGTACGAAGCGCAGGCATACCTGACAGACAGGCTGTTCCTGCCTTTTGGATATAAGGAAAAATGAACAACGGAATCAAAGATGCCATAGGAAAGCTTTCAGCTGAGAAAACAGTCCTTGGCATAGACCTTACAGATGAATATACGCAGATAAGCTACGGGACTCTGTCCGGGGATGTACAGACCTACAGTCTTTCGGATACGGATGAGCGGCTTTCTATTCCCAGCCTCTTGGCAAAGAAATCAGGTGAAAATATCTGGTATGCCGGAGAGGAGGCTATAGAGAAGGTTTCTCTTGGAGAAGCTGTGGCTGTGGATAAGATCCTGGCCGGTGCCGTTGCGG
>CACZNY010000462.1 GCA_902782655.1 uncultured Lachnospiraceae bacterium | reverse complement strand
CCAGATCTTTAAGCGTAAGAGCCTTTTCGCCGTCTTCACCTTCTGACATTCCGGCTTCACTGTACGTTATGGATGCAATCGCCTTCGTCATATCCGTGACAGGTTTTATGAAATAAACTTCCAGCAGAATCGCAGTGATCACAACCAGTATTACCGCAAGTATGATCATGCTGCTGGTAAATATCACAAAAAACTGGCCTTTTGATTCTTCCTTGACAGCTTCCCTCACATATCCATCCAGCGCATTTGTGTAAAATATGTAGCTGATAAGGGTGGAACACATTACCAGTACCGCAAGTGCTCCGGATACCAAAAGCAGTGCCTTCGTTTTAAGTGATTTCTTCATATAACTCTCCCCGCTTAATTAAACTTATAAAGCAATTTACTGCTGTTTTCCTACCACTGCTTTCACAAAATTCCAGGCCTCATCCAGTCCTTCCTGTGAAAACTCATAAAAAGTATAGCTCTTCAGTTCTTCAGCAGTACTGTCGTAACCATAGGGTTCCGGCCATATACAAACTCTCAGCTGCGGATCTGCCTCTTCATTTTCCTTATACTTTTCAAAGAAAAATCTCTTGCCATCGTTGCTGCCACTGTATCTTTCTGACTTGAGATAGGCCAGTGTCAGCTTATAAAGATCGTCATCAAAATCCATAGCCATCGTCAGATTCCCTCTTTTTTCTTTGTATCTTCAGCAAGAACTTCATGTATGATATGCGCCAGCCTTATCATACGGATTTCATTAAGAATCTGTTTCTCTTTCTCACGCTGATTTGCAAGGTCCTTCTGTCTTTTTTTAAGTTCTTCAGCTTCCTTAATGCGCCTCTCATCCCTGGACTGCTGCATCTGCTTTTCAAACTTTCTACTGTCTGCAATGCTTTCTGCTGTTCCGGGATGCACAGAAGCCGTGCTCTTTCCTAAAACACGTCCCCCGGTCCTTGACCCATGCGCAACAGGCTTTCCTATTATGCGTCCCTGGGGTACAGGTGATGACATCATGCTTGCCCTGACTATTAGCTCATAGGCACTGACAACCTGCAGATATCTTTCATGATCCGCTTCCGTTGTCCCCGGGGTATCCGGATGAAGCTCCCTGCACAGCCTGTGGTATGTACTTTTTACAAGAGACGGCGAGGCTCCATACTGCAGCCCCAGTATCCCGTAAGCCTGATAAATATCCATGGCTAAATGATACCACAAATTCACTGTTTCTTTCAACGGACTGCATCATTATCCGTGTCGTCCGGCAGCTTGTTCGTATCACTTATCAAGATCGTATGGAGTCACCTGATATACATAATAGTTAAGCCAGTTGCTGTAGAGAGCATTTGCATGGGCGCGCCACAAAAGCAGCGGTTTCTGTTCCGGATCATTATCCGGATAATAATTGACCGGAAGGTGTATATCCAGCCCTTTACTGACATCCCTCTTGTACTCTTTGTCAAGAGTGTATCTGTCATACTCCGGATGCCCCATCACAAATATTCTTTTGTCATCATTTGACTTTACCAGCAGCACACCTGCCTCGTCGGACTTTGCCAGAACCGTAAGCTCGCTGCAGTTTTCTATATCTTCTGTCCTGTTAGTGGTATGTCTGGAATGAGGTGCATAAAATTCATCATCAAACCCTCTTACTAATGGGGTGCGCCTGTGCAAAACGCGGTGCCTGTATATGCCGAAAAGTTTTTCCGGAAGAGCCACTTTGTCAATACCGTAATAATGGTAAAGCCCTGCCTGGGCTCCCCAGCACAGATACATAGTTGATGTAACATTTGAATCTGTCCAGTCCATTATCCTGCACACTTCATCCCAGTAGTCCACTTCCTCAAAAGGCATCTGTTCAACAGGAGCACCTGTTATTATCATTCCATCAAACTTCTGCTCTTTTATCTCATCAAAAGAGGTATAAAAGCGGTTAAGATGGTTTGCCGATGTATTCTGCGGAATATGGCTTTTCACCATAAGAAAAGTCAGGTCGATCTGCAACGGGGTATTCGAAAAAGACCTCAGCAGCTGCAGTTCCGTATCTTCTTTAAGAGGCATAAGATTGAGTATGCATACCTTGAGAGGACGGATATCCTGGTGGATAGCCCTGGTCTCATCCATTACAAATATGTTTTCATTTTCAAGCTGCTCCCTGGCCGGAAGATCGCTCTGAATCCTGATTGGCATCTTGTCCGATTCCTTTCTCTAATTATTATTTCCGGTTTCCCTCAGACTTTTTGCCTTTAGGAGGCAAGCCCGGTATTATCACACCCTTGCCCTTCTTCTGATCTTTTTCCTTGTTCTCATCTGCATTTTCAGCTGTATTGACTGCAGTGTCTTTCTTCTGGTCGCTCATTGTCTCCCACTCCTTCTCCTGATTGTCATGATAAAATAATATTATAGCATAAAACGTGCCAATAATGTCATTCACTAAAGTCAGGCAGATACTTAGCGAGGAAATCATCTTCTGTAAGAATCTGCACGCCATTGGCTATGGCAGTCTTATTTTTAGACGAAGTCGATGTGGCATCATTATTTATAAGGCATTCTGTCTTTTTGCTGACACTCCCGGACACCTTTCCGCCATGGGCTTCTATCAATTCCTTAAGATCAGAACGGTTACCAAAATGCACCAGGGAACCGGTTATCACAAACGTAAGGCCTGTAAGGGAGCTATCACCATCAGCATTATTATCAGCCTCAAATTCAAGTTCACCCACAAGCGCGTCAAGCCGGCTTGCAAAATTCTCATTCTGCATATATGCACAAAACGTGCCAGCCAGCACTTCGCCTACGCCTTCAATTTCAGAAAGCTCCTCTGTCCCGGCTTTTCTCATATCCTCTATAGAATGAGAAAAATGTCCCGAGATCAGTTTTGCAACGGCAGAACCGACTCCCGGTATCCCCATAGCATATATTAGCCTCGGAACAGTAGTCTTTCTGCTTTTTTCTATGCTTTCGATAAGGTTTGCACAGGATTTTTCTTTGAATCCTTCTATCGTCAGTATAGTCTCGCGATTCTCCGTTAAATGATATATATCCCTGAACTCATGTAAAAGCCCTGTACCGATCAGCTTTTCCAGGGTTGCCTCACTAAGTCCCTCTATGTTCATGGCATCCCTTTCAACAAAATGAACGAAAGACTGCAGCTTCTGGGCGGGGCAGTCGCTTCCGGTGCATGTCAGCACTTCCGAATCCACCTGTCTGACGATTTTTGACGGTGCACCGCATACAGGACAGACTGCCGGAATCTCCAGGCTGTCACTCTTTGTCAGATTCTCGGATATCTGGGGAATGATCATAT
>CACZNY010000461.1 GCA_902782655.1 uncultured Lachnospiraceae bacterium | reverse complement strand
GAAATTGAAATTCAATCAACTGATGAAAGAAGCCAGAAAGGAAAAAGGATTGTCACAGAGAGAGGCAGCCGCCCTGTGCGGTCTGTCAGAGATGATGTACCGGCAGTATGAACTCGGGAACCGCAAGCCAAAGCAAAGCAACCTGGGCAAGATCGTGAAAGGCCTTGGGCTTGCATGGGGTGAGATCTATCCAGAGGTACATGACGGACAGCAAACACTTGCCTTCCATCTGCTCGACGGGAACGACGAACCTGTAAAACAGGAACTTGCAGCTCCAGGGCAGTCAAGAAAAGTAAACATTGAAGTAATATCACTGGAAGAGTATTTAACCGGAATTCTGAGTTCGATATCCGAGGATATGCGCAAATTAAATGAGAAGGGCCGATCCGAAGCCGCACGGCGGGTCCATGAACTGACATTTATTCCGATGTATACCGAAAGGCCAGGCTCAGATTCAGAGAAAGGAGATGTCTAAGATGGCGAGCATTCGAAAAAGAGGGGATTCTTACCTCATCCGTGTTTCATGCGGCCGGGATCCATCCGGCAAACAGATCATTCTTAATACTACATGGAAGCCGGAGCCGGGAATGACACCAAAGCAGGAGAAAAAAGCCCTTCAACGCTTTGCGGATGACTTTGAAGATAGAGTTAAGGCCGGTAACGGTCAGAACCGAGCCGAGAAGCTGAAACTCTCAGCCTATGCTGATCTGTGGTTAAATGGCTATGTTGAAAAAACGCTAAAACCGGCAACCATAGCGCAATACAGAAGGTTATTAAACGATCATATCCTTCCGGAACTCGGTGCCTTCAAGCTTTCGCAGATACATCCCGCGCAACTGAATGCCTTTTACGAGCGGCTGCTTAACAAGGAAAACAGGAACAGGCCTGGATCCACCCTTTCTCGCTCAACTGTCGAGCGCTGTAAGGCCGTTCTTCAATCACTCTATTCAACAGCTATACGATGGGGAGATTTTACCGGAAGGAATCCCGTGGAGGTAAGTTCCGTTCCCAGAGCCACAGGTAAAGCCGCCCTGGTTCCTGTGGAGACTGGCAAGAAGTGTTTCAACGTTGAACAGACCAGGATCTTCCTGGAACTTCTTGACAAACCAATGACATGCCCCAGAAAAGCACACACTCGTATTGATGACACCGGCAAGTCTTACTCGGTACCGGAATACGATCAGACTGTGAATATCGACTTTCAATTCAAGCTCTTCTATTATATGGCGACCTTCTGCGGCTGCAGACGAGGAGAATTGCTTGCATTGACCTGGCAGGATATCGATTTTGATCGAAAAGAGTTTCACATAACAAAAGAAACAACGCAGATCAACGGTAAGCCTGTAACCGACACGCCGAAAAGCCGCCGGTCTATCCGCATTGTTTCTACTTCTGATCTGATAATTGATATGCTGCGTACCTGGCAGGAGGAACAGAAAAACATCATGTTTCAGGTCGGAAGTCAGTGGCAGGGATACCGGGGTGAAGACTTCGACAAGAACTATATCTTTATTCAGATAAAAAATCCGGGCTTACAGATGTATCCCTCCACACCTTATGCGAAATTCAAAAAGATCATCCGTAGGTACAATGCCACGTGTACGAACGAAGAAGACAAGCTTCCGGATATCGTTCTGCACGACCTTCGCCATACAAACGCCACTTTGCAGATTGCAGCCGGAACAGACACTCCTACAGTCTCCGCCCGTCTCGGACATTCAAAAGTGTCAACGACGCTTGATATTTATGCACATCCCCTCAAGACACAAGACAGGGCAGCCGCCGACGATTTCCAGACCTTCATGTTAGGTAATTGAAAAAAGTTGCACAAACGTTGCACAAGCCGAAGAAAGAGCACCTCTTTTTGAGAGGTGCTCTTTCTTGTAATGCCCATTTTATCGGGCTTTCAGCAATGTACGCGAGAGGATTCGAACCCCCGGCCTTCTGATCCGTAGTCAGACGCTCTATCCAGCTGAGCTACGCGTACATATGAATGGGGCCTACAGGACTCGAACCTGTGACCCTCTGCTTGTAAGGCAGATGCTCTCCCAGCTGAGCTAAGACCCCATATTTTATAATGTCCTGATGGACAGCGACCCGAAAGGGACTCGAACCCTTGACCCCCGCCGTGACAGGGCGGTGCTCTAACCAACTGAGCCACCGGGCCTTTTGGTATTTTCAGATACCCTGAAAACTACATACAGAATTCATCCTCTTTATTATATCATACTCCGACCTTTTGGTCAAGCCCTCGACCGATTAGTAGCAGTCAGCTCCATACATTACT
>CACZNY010000460.1 GCA_902782655.1 uncultured Lachnospiraceae bacterium | reverse complement strand
CACCCATTCCTTCACCTGAAAAATCTCATTATCGGCACCCTTGCCGCCGTAGAGTTCCATTATGGCATCCGGATGTTTTTCCAAAGCCTTCTCAAAAGCTTTAACCATAGTCATGTGGTCTTTAACATAAACGAACCTTGATGCGCTGACAATAACCTTCCTGCGCTTCGCAGGCGGGGCCATTCCGATATATTTTTTGTCGATAGGATTGACAATTATGGCTGATTTCCGGGCTATATCAGGTCCGAAGAAATCCCTGGCACCTTCTGTCTGAAACACTATTCCCTCGGCAGCCTTATAATACCTGTGGCTTAATATTTTCTGCGAAAGTGATGCATAGTAGACATTTGGATCACTCCTTACCGATACTATAGCAGGCACCCCCGTCCCCCTGGTAGCCGATACCGCTCTGTAATTAAGATTTCCGCCAAGGGCAAATACCACATCCGGTGAAGTACGCTCAATGAGTGCCTTAAGCCTGGCTTTGCGGAGATTGATCTTTTTTAATCTGGATAACTTCTCCTCAGCATCACTTAAGCCTACATTTTCTCTTATCACGCCCTCGGGAAGCGGGTATTCCACTTTATCGGTCCATTCGGTGGCAATAATGACACCGATGCCCTTTTTTACCATCTCGGCAGCAAGCGTAACGCCTACTTTTTCAGCACCGCCCCTGCCGAGACAGTTAAGATGTATTATAGCTTTTTTCATTTATAGTCCCCTGCAGCCATGTGCCATATTCTTCGTATTCCCTCTGCGGTACGGACACGGCACTGTTCATAGTTGTCCTAACCTTGAAATTATACCACACGATGCCGGGATATACACGGCGAATGACTGAAACACATCAGCAGCACATCAGAGGCTTTTCATTCCGACAGCCTGGCGCACAAAACACATCTGCACATATGTCTGCCTGACACAAAACTGTCAGCTGTTACTAACTACGTCGAGGCTTTATGATGCATATACCTTGAAAGCAGACAAGCAAAATGACTAAGTTTATTCGCTGCAGTTCCTAAGCACCATATCCACTACACCGTAGGCTACTGCTTCGTCTGCACGCATCCAGTGATCCCTGTCCGTATCCTTAGCGATCTTTTTGATATCTTTACCGCAGTTCTCAGACAATATCTCATTCAGGATCTGCTTTGTGTCCTTGATATGCTCTGCAGCAATAACAAGCTCTGTCGCCTGTCCCTCCATGCCGCCTGACGGCTGGTGTATCATCACCTCACCGTGAGGAAGTATAGCGCGTTTCCCCTTAGCTCCGCCCGAAAGAATGACCGCTCCCATACTTGCCGCTCTTCCCAGGCATACCGTAGCCACATCCGGCCTGATATACTGCATTGTATCGTAGATCGCAAGCCCTGCCGACACCGATCCGCCGGGGGAATTGATATAGAGCTGGATGTCTTCATCCGAAACCGCCGCAAGGTGAAGGAGCTGTGCCGTTATCGATGCGGACATCTCATCAGTCACCTCCCCCACCAGGTGTATCACGCGGTTCTCCAGATTCTTTGAAAAAATGTCGTTACTTCTGCCTCTCTCATCTGTTACGATTGGATTGATCACCATGGTATTTTCCTCCTTAATCTTTAAATAAGAACTTTGATATCTCCTCAGATGGTGGTCAAAATTCTCTCACCATGACTGAATTTTATCAAAGCCCCAAATTCAAATAGGTATAAATTTATCCCATTTGTCGCATCAGTCATATCTGAAAGCAATAAAAAAACAGATTCATACTTTCCATATCAGAAAGCACAGATCTGCGTTTCACAGATGCCTTAAGGGTAAGCATCTAAAACTTCCCACAACGTGTAGTCTTGTCTGCATCGTCAGACGATTAATCCGGAACATACATTATTACTTCCGTCTCGTTTTTTTCAACTTTCATCATTATATCCCCGCCCAGACCTCTGGCTACAGACCTGGCTTCATATAATCCGATACCGCTGCCCTCTTTGCCGGAAGAATTTGTGCCTCTGTAATAGCAGTTAAAAACGAAAGGGATCTCATCTTCCCCCAGGGTCGCACCGTTATTGATAACACTGAAATATGTTATATCGTCCTGCCTATAGAGGCTTACCCTTATGCCTGTACCGTCTCCGTATTTAATGGCATTCTCCATAAGCTGTGTCACACATCTGACTATGGCCTCGATATCACTCTGTACCATTGGGTTACCTGTCACTTCTATTTCAAATGGGATACTGCTCAGTTTAAGTCTGTTATCAAAAGATTCCTCTATCCTCTTTTTTACATCCTCAAGATAGAAAGCTGATATTTTAGGAACAAAGCTTTCCCTGATAGCTCCCGGATCTTCAAGTATCCCCCTGACCAGTTCTGCGATATCATCGGCATTCTTGCTGATCTTCACTGCTATCTCGCTGTCCTTGGGATCCGGCTCACCGCCCCTGTACAAGCCTGACTGAATAGCCTCAGAATAAAGTTTAATATTTGCTACCGGTGTTTTGATCCCGTGAGCAAGCGTGGAAATAAACTTCTTTCGGTCATATAAAAGCCTGTCGATCTCCTTCCGGTCTGAATCAAGCTTGCTTCCAAGCATATTCATGCCCCAGACATATTTCCCGAAAAACCTGTCCCTGCTTTCAGGCAATCCTTCTGTGACAAGACCCTTTGATAATTTTTCCGGATAATCAGAAAACTCCCT
>CACZNY010000459.1 GCA_902782655.1 uncultured Lachnospiraceae bacterium | reverse complement strand
TTCCCTGAATCCCGACCTCTCTGCAAAGGGGATAGAGGGTCTGTATTTTGCAGGGGAGTGTCTTGACGCTGACGGGGACTGCGGTGGATTTAATCTCCACTTTGCCTTTGCGAGCGGTCTCGCCGCAGGATATGCCGCAGGAGATCCGGACAGGGTTTCTAATTGATATTATTATTTCCAGATGTTAAAATCTGCGTAAAATACAGAGGAGAGGAAGATCTCCGGGATCCGGAGAGCACCGGAGAGATAAGAGGTGAGAATAGTTGAGGGATTTCAAAGGGCATAAAAGAATAGTGATTAAGATCGGTTCCAGCTCCATTACCCATAAGGAGACCGGGGGAGCGGATCTTATCAGGATAGAGAAGCTGGTGAGGGAACTCACGGATCTGCATAACGGGGGAAAGGATGTGATCCTTGTTTCGTCGGGGGCCATTTCCGTTGGACTTAAGGCCGCCAATATCAAGGATGTTTATTACAGTGGCGAAGCCAGGAATGATGAGGGCCGTGATGAGAAGCTTCAGATAAAGCAGGCGGCTGCTGCCATCGGACAGGCCAGGCTCATGATGATCTATCAGAAGTTTTTTTCCGAATATAACCAGCTTACGGCCCAGGTCCTTATGACCAAGCGCACCATAAGAAACGATCTTAACCGCTATAATGCGCAGAATACTTTTTCCGAGCTGTTGAAGCTTGGAGTGATACCGGTTGTGAATGAGAATGACACCATCTCCACCTATGAGATAGAGCTGGGGGACAATGATACCTTATCCGCCATGGTGACAGCCCTTACGGAAGCGGATCTCCTCATTTTATTATCGGATATAGACGGGCTTTATGACGACGATCCCAGAAAAAATAAGAATGCTTCCTTTATCCCGGAGATCACGGATCTTACGGATGAGGTGGATTCATACGGAAAGAAGAGCACCGGAAGCGTGGGAGGTACAGGTGGTATGGCCACAAAGCTTAAGGCGGCCCACATTGCGGTTTCGTCCGGAGCGGATATGATCATTGCAAATGCGAAGGATCTTAATAATATCCACAGGATAATAGCCGGTGAAGACATCGGGACCTATATCCATGCAAAGAAGATAGCGGATTTTTATTTGCCTGACTTTTTGGAGGACGATTGATGGGAGATAATACCGAAATTAGGGAAAATAAAGAGATATTGAGAAACCGTATCATACTCCTTCGTGAATGTATGACTCCCATGGAAAGAGAGAAGGCAGGGATAAGGATATTTGAGAATTTCTTTAATCTGCCGGAGTATCAGAATGCTGAGTATATTTTTGCCTTTGCGGGCTTCGGTACCGAGGTGCCGACCATGAACTCCGTATTTAAGATGATCAATTCCGGGAAAAAGGTGGCTCTTCCCAGGGTACTGGACGGAGAAAGGATGGAGTTCTACGAGATAAGGAAGATCTCCGACATAAGAAAGAGCGATATGGGAATACCGGAACCCACCGGAGAATGTAAGGCGGTGGACTATACGCCTGATATGATCCTGGTTCCCGGATCCGTCTTTGACAGGAAGTTTAACCGTCTTGGCTACGGCAGGGGTTATTATGACAGGTATTTAAGGGAAAAGGGCTATGAGAGAGTGGTGTGGAAGATCGCTCTCGGCTTTGCCTGCCAGGTGGTGGACCAGGTGCCTATGGACGAAAAAGATGTTCCTGTGGATATGATTATTACGGAAAAAAAGGTTATCCGCTGAATGGATATTTCTATCGAAAAAAAAATTGAAGATATGGACATTTCTTCGCCCCCTCCGGAAACGGAGCCCTTAAGGCAGTATTGGTTTATGAAGAAGCTCCGTGAGAATTCTTCTGAGTTTCAGAGAAAGAAGGGTTTTAGGCCCAGGGCTTTTATCCAGACCTTCGGCTGCCAGATGAACGAGAGAGATTCCGAGAAAATGGCCGGAACCCTTGAAGTATCGGGCTTTGATATCTCAGGTGAGGAAGAAGAAGCGGACGTTATTTTATACAATACATGTACGGTAAGGGATAACGCCAGCCAGAGAGTTTTCGGCAGACTTGGTGTATTGAAGGGACTGAAGGATAAAAATCCCGGACTTTTAATACTTTTAAGCGGCTGCATGATGCAGGAGCCCACAGTCATTGAAAAGATAAAAGCCTCCTATCCCCAGGTTGACCTTATCTTTGGAACCCATAATATCTATAAATTGGCGGAGCTTCTCTACTACAGGATCTCCTCCGGATCAAGGATCATCGATATCTGGAAGGATGAGAAGGATATAGTGGA
>CACZNY010000458.1 GCA_902782655.1 uncultured Lachnospiraceae bacterium | reverse complement strand
TGACCTCGGTCGGCATCCTTGTAGCTATAAGAGACTGATGCGCATCACGCAGTATCGTCTCGGTAATGCCTACTTTTTTTGCCATTTATTTATCCTCCATTAATCAATATTCTAAACTATTCCGAAGACCGCCATGAATGTACCGGCGACAACGGCTGTTCCTATGACTCCTGCCACATTGGGTCCCATGGCGTGCATCAGCAGGAAATTCGTAGGATCCTCTTCTGCCCCGACCTTCTGTGATACACGGGCTGCCATAGGCACTGCGGAAACTCCGGCCGAGCCTATGAGAGGATTGATCTTTCCGCCGGTAAGGATACACATCAGCTTGCCCAGCAGCACTCCCGCTGCTGTACCGAACATGAAGGCTATGAGTCCCAAAGCCACGATCTTAAGTGTGGTGGCATTCAAGAAAGCCTCAGCGGATGTCGTAGCTCCCACGGAGGTACCCAGCAGGATAACGACGATGTACATAAGCGCATTTGAAGCTGTCTCCTGAAGCTGGCGGACAACTCCCGACTCCCTGAAGAGGTTGCCGAGCATCAGCATACCGATAAGAGGAGCCGTTGTAGGCAGTATCAGTGAAACGACTACGGAAACGATTATGGGGAAAAGGATCTTCTCAAGCTTTGATACAGGACGAAGCTGCTCCATCTTGATGGATCTTTCCTTCTTTGTAGTGAGTGCCTTCATTATAGGAGGCTGGATGATGGGAACCAGTGACATATATGAATATGCAGCCACTGCTATGGGTCCCATTATGTTTGTCTGTCCGAGCTTGGAAGCAAGGAAGATCGATGTAGGTCCGTCAGCTCCTCCGATGATGGAGATCGCAGCTGCAGCCCTGTCATTGAAGCCCATGGCTATAGCTCCGAAGTAGGCAGCAAAGATACCGAACTGAGCCGCCGCGCCGAGCCAGAAGCTTTTGGGGTTGGCTATAAGCGGACCGAAATCCGTCATGGCACCTACACCCATGAAAATGAGTGAAGGCAGTATGGCCCACTCATCGAGTTTGAAGAAGTAATAGAACAATCCGCCCTCCCTGATGATGTCAGGGTAAATATTAACGAGCAGCATTCCGAATGCGATGGGTACCAGAAGCAAAGGCTCGAAGCCCTTGGCTATGGCCAGATACAGGAAGAAGCAGGCCACAACTATCATTATGATATTCCCCACACTCATTGTCGCAAATGCCGACTGCGCGACCAGATTGCTCAGAGTATTAGCAATGTATGACATTTTTTACCTCCGGTAAAATTATTTGAGTGTTGCGAGTACCTGTCCTGATTCGCAGGCATCTCCTACTGCGCAGTCGATGCTTGCTACTGTGCCGTCCTGAGGTGCTACCACAGGGATCTCCATCTTCATAGCCTCTATGGTGATGACGGGATCGCCCTTCTTAACGGTATCGCCTACCTTTGTGTCAAGCTTGAATACCTTTCCTGCAGCTCCGGCCTTTACCTCTACTCCTCCTGCAGAGCCTGATGAAGCGGGCTTTGCTGCGGGTGCGGGTGCAGGTGCAGGTGCTGCTGCCTTTCTGGGAGCGGCTGCCGCCGGTGCAGAGGATGCAGCTCCGGTTTCTTCTACGGTTACATCATACGCTGTTCCGTTTACGGTAATGGTATAGTTTTTCATTTTCTTATTCTCCTTAATTCTCTAATTATCAATAATGTCTCCTGATGGAGCGAACTACGAATCCGTCACTGCCTGCCGTCGAACCGCTTGAAGCTTCGTATGCGGCGATCGCTGCAGTTATGACTGCCACGAGCTCGCCGTTATCGATCTCATTTTCCGAAGCAAGCTCCTCTCTGGCGGCTATCTGGCTCACCGCATTGTCAAGCGGAGCAGCCTTCTTATCCTCTTTCGCCTTCATTCCTCCGGAGCCCGGCAGGAACTTAAACATACTGATGATCAGTGAAAGGAAGATAAGTATCGCAAAGGTGGTGCCCATTCCGAGAAGGGTATTCAGTCCAGCCTTTTCCATATTCTCAGAAATAGTGTAGTCAGCGCTTGTCGTTATGGAGGTTATCTTTTTCTTCCCGTCCATCACGACCACGCATTTTCCGGTCCTTTTACTACCGTTTATATAGAAGGTCGCCGTTATCTCTTTACTGTCTGAAGCCATCTCCGGCTCAGAGATATTGACGATCTCGCCGAATTCTTCCTTAAGCGCAAGCCATCCGTCCAGTCCGTTCTTGAAGGCAGCACCGTCTATGCTGTAGCCGTATTCCCCGAAGAAATCCTCTACCTTATCATCCTTCATGTCAAGGAACTCAGCCGCAGCCGTCTCATCGGTATTGCTTATCCCTCCGATGATGCCGCTGGCCTCGGCCATGGCCATGCTGTCTATCTCAAGATCCGGCTCGTTGCCGGAGCAGGCTGTCAGGCTTAAGGAAAGAGCGGCGAACATTATTAGCGCTAAGGCTTTGTTTATCATACTTTTCATGTCCGGTCAGTCCTTTCCTCAGACAGCTCCATGCTTTTTATCCGGTCTGTCTTCTCTTTTTGTATAAAGCATCTCAAATGCGCCGATCACATACTTTCTGGTATCCTCCGGTGCGATAAGAGTATCCACATATCCGCGTGAAGCAGCTGACTCCGCGCTTGTCTGCAGTGCCTCGTATTCCTTAGCCTTGTCGGTGATGACTGACTTGTCCTCTCCGTCATACATTATCTCGGCCGCATGCTTTGCATCCATGGAGCCTATCCTTGCATTCTCCCATGCATACGCATAATCAGCGCCTATGGACTTGGAATTCATGACTATGGAAGCAGTGCCGAAGGCATCCTTGATATATACATTTACCTTGGGAACCGTCGCCTCTGCGAATGCCGCGGCAAGCTTAGCGGTCTCCCTTGCGATATTCTTCTCGGAGCACTCCGATGTGCAGTATCCCGTCACGTTGGTAAGCGTAAGGATGGGGATCTCAAAGGCATCGCAGAATTTAACGAAATCAGTGGCCTTTTTGACACCCTTGGGACAAAGCACAGCCTTGAAGCTCTCTGCAGGCTTGCCGTCCTCTCCGGTGATCTCCGTCCTGTTGGCGATACAGCCTATCGTCATGCCGTCAAGCCTTATGAAGCCGGTCACCATGTTCTTGCCGTATGCGCTCTTAACCTCAAGGAACTCATTGTCGTCAGCGATCTCAGCAAAAGCTGCTCCGGTATCTCCCGTGCAGGAAGCTATGACCGCTGATGCGCGGTTGAGATCATCCGTGCACTCGACCAGAGCCTCATCCTCATTATTGGAAGGAAGGAAGGTGATGAGCTCTCTTATTCCTGCAAAAATCTCATCCTCGCTGCCGACGAAATCCACAAGTCCTGCCTCTTCGCTCTGGAAAGCAGCGGCCGCCGTATCTTTCTTCTCCTCATAATT
>CACZNY010000457.1 GCA_902782655.1 uncultured Lachnospiraceae bacterium | reverse complement strand
TCTGCATAGTTATATACTTCCACCTCTTTCGTCTCCACATCTACCAGGCTTGACAGCTCATCTATGATCAGCGCCCTTTGATCCCTGAGCTCATTTGCGGTGATGCCCCTGATCTCTATCATGTTTATCTGCTTATTGAGCGACGCTATTTGGGATGCTATGGAATTTATTCTGTCCACCACATCCTTCACTTCCTGATTCAGGTTGTCCTGAGTCTTTTCAAGATTTATCGCCATGTGGTTGAAGTACTCTGCCACGCTGTTTGCCTGACCGATGAAAGACTGTCTGGTAGTAGTACTGCCGGGATCATCCTCAAGCTTTAAGAGAGCGTTGTAGAAATTATCGACATATACGGTGTTAAACCCCGGTACGAGATCTGTATCGGTGAAATAATTCTCTATCTCACCCATATAGGAATTCTTCCTGGAGTATTCTCCAAGATCTGCGGCATTAGCCCTGTATTTCATGTCGATATATTCATCCCTTATCTGGTCGATGGTCTTTGCGTCCACTCCTGCACCGGCCATACCGTAATGAGTATAGGTTCTCAGAGCATTTGCCGCTTCCTGCTTCAGATGCTGCCTGGAGTATCCTTCGGTATTTATATTTGCTATGTTGTTTGCCGTGGTATTCTGGGAAGCCTGGGCTGCGGTAAGTCCCGAGTACCCTATCATCAATCCGAAAAACTGTGAAGGCATATAAAGCTCCTTTCAGATTCAGGTCATTGAGTTGATCAATGTATCCAGCATTGAATTTATTGTGTTTATATATCTTGAAGATGCGTTGTACGCATTCTGATATCTTATCATCTGTGTGAGCTCGTCACTGTCGGATACGCCTACGACCTCCTGCCTCTGACTGTCTATGGACATCACCATGGCCTCCTGATTGGTGGAGATAGACTGATAGACCTTGCCATAGGTGGCATTCTCACTCACCAGCGCGGAGTAATATCCGGCGAAGGTAAGGGGCGTGCCGGTGTCTGGATTCAATGCAGAATACTTAGCGGAAAAGAGATCTGCCAATGCATCTGCCTTCAGCTGGTCTCTGGAGCCGTCATCCAGCAGGAACCCGTTATTCAGGGTAGCAGGGGTCTTCTGCACCGTAGGATTTATCATAAGATTCGCCGTAGTCCAGCCATCTGTCCCATCCGGAACATACTTATCGGATATCCTTGAAAAGAGGAGATTGTCACCATCTGCCCCTGCTATGGATCCGTCCGATGAAAGAATATGATTCATGCCCGTCACTATCCCACGGATAAGATTGTCAAACTCAGCCATCACCGTCATGACGGAAGAACGCTTTGTGGTTCTTTCAAATTCGTTGATGCTGTCAGCTTCCGTAAGGAGCCTCCCCACCACCTGCGAAGCTGAGTCTGTGACCTCTCCGTCATCTGATACATTATATATTTCCCCTGTCGGTGTTTTGATAGGCTTATAATGCCCGGCTGAATCCTTTACCGGCTCATACTGCACCCCGTCTATCAGTATCTTTCCTGTAGGATACAGATCCTCATAGGTAGCCCTTTTATTTCCCCTTGCATTATACAAAGCCTTCAGGGCGCCTATATCTGTATTTTTATCGGAAGATATCTCTTCTGTGACAGAGAATACTTCCTGGTGCTTGAGGCCGGGCCAGGTAGGCACATAAAAACCCGGATCCACCTTTGACTTGAGTCCCTTGTCTATATCTTCCTCAAACAGGGTATTGTATTCATCACCACTGATATAACCCATCTGATTGACATAGTCCTGAGTGACGAAATCCACGCCCTCGAACTGTACCGTGACTATACCGTGATAATCCTCGTCATAGGAGATCTTTCCCAAAGCTGAAAGCTCGTCAAGAAGCTGATCCCTGGCATCCCTTAAGTCATTGGCCCTTTCTATGCCTCCGGTCTCTATTGCTACTACCTTCTGGTTTATTTCCCAGATCTTTTTTCCGTATTCATTGATCTTGTCAATATTGTCCTTTATCTGGACGTTCATATTATCCTGATAGCCGGAAAGGCCGCTATATACAGACTGAGCCCTTTCAAGGAAGGCCTGTGCCTTGCTGGCCAAAAGTCCCTGGTTCGTACCATCCTCTGGCTGTTTTTTTAATTCTTCCACAGCGCGGTTAAGCTCCGTAAGAGACTCCTGAAAGGCCACTCCCTGCAGCTCTCCGAAGAGAGTCTCCATTTCCGTTATCGTATTGTAGTTTGTGGTATGAAATTCCGCTCTGCCCTGCTCCTGACGATATGCCTTATCCAGGAAGTAGTCCCTGACCGCTCTCACGTCAGCATAGGAAACGCCTAATCCCACCTGCTGCGGAGAGACGGCTGCCTGACCTATGGTGTCATAATGCCTGTTTGCCTGGATTATCTGCTGGCGTGTATAACCGGTGGTGCCGATATTTGACAGATTATGTGCGGTAGTATTGAGTGCGTTCTGATTTGTTACTAGTCCTGACGCCCCTACATAAAGACCTGATAACAGCGACATATCTTTCTCCTCGCAAAACCTTTAATTATATCCCAGGGTTACTGTTTTGCGTCAAAGCCGCCGGCCGGTCCTCCAAGAGCTGATCCTGCTATATCTGCGGAGCGGTTATAATTGCCGGTCTCCGGAGCGGATCTTTGAGATTTGATAAGATTAAGATTAAAATCAACTATATCCAAGGACTGCCTGATGAGCTCACGGTTCTGATCATTGATCATCCTAAGCTCGCCCACCGTAGCTTTGAGCTGGTCGTGGAGAGCCCTTAATGCATCTCTCTCCGCCGGCCT
>CACZNY010000456.1 GCA_902782655.1 uncultured Lachnospiraceae bacterium | reverse complement strand
TTATTCAACGGTTTGTCAAGACAATCATACAGGGTCCCGCCTGTCCTGCGTCATAAACTTTGCCGGAATATGGCAGTAGCCTCCGGGGTTTTTGTCCAGGTATTTCTGGTGGTACTCTTCTGCGTCGTAGAAGTTTTTGAAGGGCTGGATCTCAACGCAGAATGTTCCGGCTCTGTCCTTTACGATCTGGGCGATCTGTTCTATTACGGGTAGCTGGTCTGTTTCTGTGTAGTAGATCCCTGTCTGGTACTGGGTGCCTCGATCCATTCCCTGCTGGTCGTATACCGTGGGCTCGATCACATTAAAGTATATCAGAAGCAGCTTTTCCAGGGATACTTTGCTGTCGTCGTATGTGATATGGACGGTTTCTCTGTATCCGGTCATGCCGCCGCATACCAGTTCGTAGGATGGGTTTTCGATTTCGGATTTGCCGTTGGCGTATCCTGAAACCGCTGAGATGACACCTTCTGTTTCCGCAAATAGTTTTTCCGTTGCCCAGAAGCATCCTGCTGCTAGATATATTTCTTTCATAATTTGTTCTCCTTGTTTATCCTTGTTTTTGAAACTGTTACGTATCTATTATTGTATGCAGTTATTATACACGAACCGTATCGATTCAAACGGGAATTGTAATCTGAGGGCGCATTGTTATGCTGGCGAAAATATTATTTTGTCGAAATTAGTATGCTGCCGATATCGGTCAGGGGATATGAATCAAAGTATTTGATTTTGAGACCTCGTTCTGTTATGAAGCTTCGGATCTTTTCCCGGTCAGGGTGGGCCTGGAGGTCTCCGTTAAAGATGATGGTGTCTTCCAGCCGTCCGCTGGCTCCTCCCAGAAAGCCGTAGTCATAACCTTCAAGGATCACATGCCCGGGGCTTACAAGAAGGCAGTCCATTTTATTCCGGCATGCTCGTGCTATTCCGGCGTCTGATGTGATGATGCTGTTTTCATCTACGACAACACAGCTGCATTTGGTATAGCCCTGTCTGACATGGATGATATCCAGTTGATGAGCCTTTGCGACATCCAGCAGTTCCGGATCTGTGATATTCGTGTTGTGTATGAAAAAACGCCCTGTGGATGCTGCGTTGTAGATACAGTCACCGGGGTATTTCTGTCCCACCTTTGATGCAGTACCGGAAAAAACATCCCCGTTGTCAGAGCAGGACATCTGGCAGAAATAAAGATCCGGATGTGTGCCGATGGGGCTGCCGTTAATGCAGGGGATCTTCTGTATCTCAAGACCCATATCTTTGAGCCAGAGGATGAGATCCGTATGTGCGTTTTCTGATAGTAAAGCTTTTTTCATATTAGAGCATCTTCTCATTTTTGTATTAGGAAACCTGATCCATTCTTTGTATTTCATGTATTGGGAAATCTGCCTCGTTACAGTTTCATATTATATCAAAAACTTGGGTTTTTGGGTTGCATTGTTTTGATTTGCTCTGGTGAAAATGCTTTGGCTTAATGTTGACAATGATTTTTTTATTGCGCTGTGCTATAATCATTACATGGTAAAGTTCGATAATGACTGGGACGAGATCCTGGCAGGGGAATTTGAAAAGGATTACTATCAGAACCTGAGAGAATTCCTGAAAAAAGAATATTTTACTAAGACGGTATATCCTGGCATGTATGACATTTTCAATGCAATGAAGATGACTCCATACAGCAGCGTTAAGGCTGTTATACTGGGGCAGGATCCCTATCATCAGCCGGGAGAAGCCCACGGCCTTTGTTTTTCAGTAAAAAGAGGTGTCAGGGTGCCGCCTTCGCTGAGGAATATATACAAGGAACTGCACAGTGATCTGGGTATTTATCCGCCGGATCACGGGTGTCTGGAGGACTGGGCGGCAAACGGGGTGCTGCTGCTCAATGCGGTCCTGACGGTGAGACGAGGCGAACCTAATTCCCACAGAGGGAAAGGATGGGAGATATTTACGGATCGGGTCATATCACTGCTGGCCCAGAGGGAGGAACCGATGGTGTTCATACTCTGGGGACGCAACGCCAGAGAAAAGAAGGGGCTCATCAGCGGCAGCCGGCATCTGATACTGGAAGGCGCGCATCCCAGCCCGTTTTCGGCGAACAACGGATTCTTTGGAGGCAGATATTTTTCCAGAGCCAATGATTTCCTGAAGGAGCCGATCGACTGGAGGATAACCTGATAACCTGATAGTAAAACAGTATTGCCAGAAACAGAATTATAAAGGAGGCAAAAATGAGTACAGGCGCAATTGTAGGAATCATCATTGGAGTAGTGGTGCTGCTGTGCATAATAATGTTCATCGCTGCTTACAATGGTTTTGTAAAACTAAAGAACCAGATCGAAGAAGCTTTTGCGACTATGGACGTATATATGAAAAAGCGTTTTGATCT
>CACZNY010000455.1 GCA_902782655.1 uncultured Lachnospiraceae bacterium | reverse complement strand
AGTATGAAAGGAGAGTTGAAGTGGCGGAAGATCTTATTCTTGAGCTCAAGGGTATCACAAAGATATTTCCCGGAGTGAAGGCGTTGAATAAGGTTCATTTCCAGCTTCGGCGCGGGGAAGTGCATGCGCTGATGGGGGAAAACGGAGCCGGAAAATCAACGTTCATCAAAGTAATAACCGGAGTGCATGCTGCCGAGGAGGGGCAGATGTTTCTAGAGGGACAGGAGGTTCATTTCAAGGGTCCCCGTGACGCGCAGGAAGCAGGAATAGCTGCCGTCTATCAGCATCCCACGTCTTATCCCACACTTTCAGTGACGGAGAATATCTTCATGGGACATGAGGACGTGAAAAGCGGAATAATACAGTGGAGGAACATGAATGCCGAAGCGCAGAAGCTTTTGGACAGTCTTGATGCTGATTTCAAGCCCACAGATGAGGTAGGAGCGCTGACCATAGCGCAGCAGCAGATGGTAGAGATAGCAAAGGCTCTCTCCACTAATGCAAAGATAATCATCCTCGACGAGCCCACGGCTGCTCTTACCGCAAATGAGTCGGAGAAGCTGTACGAGATAGTGGAAAGACTCCGTGATGAGGGAAAATCCATTATCTTCATATCACACAGATTTGAGGATATGTACAGGCTGGCTTCAAGGGTGACGGTATTCAGGGATTCACAATATATCGGAACCTATGATGTGAACGGCATATCGAATGCTGATCTTATCAAGGCCATGGTAGGGCGTGAGATAACGGATATGTATCCCAAGGAGGATATCAAGCCGGGAGCCGAGATCTTCAGGGTCGAGAATATGTCAAGGATGGGATATTTCAAGGACGTATCCTTTGATGTGAAAGCCGGAGAGATCATAGGTCTTACCGGTCTTGTGGGAGCCGGGAGGACTGAGACCATAGAAAGCATCTGCGGCATCACGAAGCCGGATTCCGGAAAAGTTTTCCTTGAGGGTAAGGAGCTTAATATAAAAGAGCCCGGAGATGCAATGAAGGCGGGGATCATCCTTCTGCCTGAGGACAGGCAGAAGCAGGGGCTTATCCTTTCCTGGGGGCTTGGCAGGAACGTCACTCTACCCATACAGGGTGAGCTTGCAAAGAACGGCTTTAACGATGAAAAGAAGGAGAGGAAGCTTGCGAAGGAAAGGCTCGAAGAGGTGGATACCAAGGCGGTGACAATATTCCAGCCGGCCAGCTCTCTTTCCGGCGGAAACCAGCAAAAGGTCGTGGTAGCAAAGGCGCTGGCTCAGTCAAATATGAAGGTTGTCATCATGGACGAGCCTACCAAGGGGATAGATGTAGGCGCAAAGAAGGAGATATATGAGATCATGGGACAGCTTGCGAAGAAAGGATACGGGATCATCATGATCTCCTCTGAAATGCCGGAGATCATCGGCATGGCGGACAGGATCTTCGTGATGTGCAACGGCCGCGTATCCGGCTGCCTGCAAAGATCCGAGGTGACTCAGGAGAGGATACTTGAGCTTTCCATGGAAAAAGGCAGTACCGGGAAAGGAGGCGCAGCATAATGAAAAAGAAATCCATAGGACAGTTTTTGTCGGAATCGAGGGAAGCGAGCCTTGTTATAGTGCTCATCGTCCTGCTGGTCATAGTGGGGATAATAAATCCTTCCTTCCTTTCATTTACAAATATTAGACAGATATTCCTGAACAATACACTTACCTTTCTCATGGCACTGGGAATGCTCTGCGTCATGCTTACAGCAGGGATAGATATTTCCATTACATCTACTCTTGCATTCGCGGGAATGAGTATAGGTCTGCTTCAGAAATACAATGTGATACATAATACCTTCCTGCTTTTTGTGATAGGCGCAGTGATAGGTCTTGTCTGCGGCTTCCTGAACGGAATCATAATAGCCAGAGGGCATGTGGCTCCGATCATCTGCACCATGGGCTTCATGTATATATGGAGAGACATGGCCTATGTGATCTCTAATAATAACTGGGCGTCCGGCATGGATGTGGCGGGCTTTTCCGATTTCGGAAAGGACGGGGCTCCCGGTCCTTATATCATTCTTATCATAGCGTACGTGCTTTTCTTCGTGATGATGAAGTGGACCCGCTTCGGACGCAGGATATATGCTGTGGGAAGCAATACGGAGGCAGCCCGTGTCTCGGGCATAAATGTGGATGCTACACTGACCAGCGTCTATACGATAATGGGATTCCTTGCAGGGCTTGCCGGAGTGCTTTCGGTGTCGATATATGCATCGGCGCAGCCTAACATGCAGTATGGAAAGGAAATGGATGTTATAGCAGCCTGCGTGATAGGAGGTGTATCCATGAGCGGCGGAAGAGGCAGCGTTACGGGAACCTTCCTCGGCGCGCTCATCATAGGTATCATTTCCAAGGCGCTGCCTATGGTGAATATACCGAATTTCTGGCAGAACCTTATCAAGGGTGTGATCATCCTTGCGGTCGTCATTTTGAACGTTATAACACAGCGCACCATGGAGAGACAGAATCTGTTAAGGAGGGAGATGTAATGGCCGGAAGATCAGGAAGAGAAATATCAGCCGTCCCCGAGGGCGGGATAAAGTCAAGGATCCTCTCCTGGGAGGGGGCTCTGGTACTTATACTTGTTGCTGTAAATATACTGGGTGTAGTCATTTCGCCAAACTATAATGTGAGCAATGTGCTTCGTGAGATGCCGAGATATCTTGCCGAGATATTCATGATGTTCGGCATGGGGTATATTCTTGTGCTGGGAGATATTGATATTTCCGTGGGAGCTCTGGTCTGCCTTGCGGGGACCGTTACGGTGCTGTCATCAAATGCGGGCGCTCCGTTTGGGCTTGCGGTGATCATCTGTCTGGGAGCAGGTCTTCTCGGGGGTATGCTTAACGGGTTTATTGCCACTAAATTCACGGAGCTTCCTACCATGATTGTCACTCTGGGAACACAGATCATTTTCCGCGGCATAGCGGAGGTGCTTTTCGAAACCTGGGGCAACGGAGGCGGCACGGCTTCCATGACAGATACAAAAGGGCTGATGCTGCTTGCAAAAAAGATAGGTCCCTTTCCGATTGCATTCTTCTGTGTGATCATAGTAGGCATCATAATGATAACCATTCTTTCCAAAACTACCTTCGGAAGGAAGCTTTATGCCATAGGCTCTAATAAAACAGCGGCTTACTATGCGGGCATCAAGGTAGAGAGAACAAGATTCATTTGTTATTCACTGCTCGGATTCCTTGCGGGACTCTGTGCCTTATTCCTTCTCACGGCTACCTTTGGCTCCAATACCACGACCGGTCAGGGCTTTGAGATGGAGGTTATCGCGATGTGCGTTTTCGGAGGGATAGCCACTACCGGAGGCAAGGGCAATCTGATCGGAGGATTGATCGCTGCGTTTATCATCGTATGTCTGAGAATAGCCTTGGGGCAGAGGAATATAAACACTCAGGTGATATTGGTCATAATAGGCATGATGCTCATAGTGTCCGTACTGGTGCCTGCCATAAGCAGCGCTGTAGCGGCGAAGAAAAAGAGGGCCCAGACCTGAGGATGTCAGCGGAAAAATTTACCAAAAAAAATAATATTTTACGATAGTACAGGTTTTTGGCATCTGATAACATACGATTATCATAAGGCTTTCCGCCGGAGAGAGGTTTCTATAAGGAAGCTGTCGGCGGATAAGGTATCAATAAAAGGAGGAAAAACTTTATGAAGAAGAAATTACTCAGCGTATTACTTGCAACAACCGTAGCAGCTTCACTTCTTGCAGGATGCGGATCAAGCGCGGCAGATACAGCAGCGCCTGCAGCACCCGCGGCAGAGGAAGCAGCTCCGGCAGCAGAGGAGGCAGCACCTGCAGCAGAGGAAGCTGCGCCTGCAGAGGAGGCAGCTCCCGCAGAAGCAGCAGCTGCTGATACAGCAAGCGCAGGCGGCGGAACCTATGCTCTTGTGACAAAGTCAGCCGGAAATCCTTTCATGGAGCGTATGGCTTCAGGATTCCAGGAGGCAGTAGAGGCTCAGGGCGGCACGGTAGTCATCCAGAACCCCGAGGCTGCTACACCCGATGCTCAGATCTCAGTTATCCAGTCACTTATTTCACAGGGCGTGAGCTCCATAGCAGTTGACGGAAATGATGCCAATGCCCTTACAGCCGTGCTTACAGAGGCATCAGATGCAGGTATTAAGATCCTTACCCTTGACTCTGACGTAGCTCCTGATACACGTACAGTATACTGCAACCAGGCAGGCGTATCACAGATCGGAGAGACCCTCATGGAGGCTGTTTACGATCTTACAGGCGGCGAAGGCGACTGGGCTATCCT
>CACZNY010000454.1 GCA_902782655.1 uncultured Lachnospiraceae bacterium | reverse complement strand
TCAAACTCTTTCTCATGGTTTCCCGAAAACTCTATGTAATCTATCATTCTGGCATGCTCGTTCAGTGTCATGACAAGCTGGACCGCTCCAACCTTGTCGCCGTATCCCCAGCTGTTGCCTTCTGCCTTTTGGTCATGCTCAAAGCTTTTGTCCTTTCCGGCCGATGTATATATTCCCTTTCCGAAACGTCCGAGTCCGAAGAAAATACGGTTGTTTTTCTTTTTCATTCCCGCGAGCTGCCGTCCTGCGTCCTTTGCGTCCTTATTTTCGCCGAAAGGGTTTATCGCATGATACATTCTTTTCTTCAGAGGTGACTTTTTCATCTCCTTGCCGTCTTCTCCCAGATCTCCTTCTTCGACCATACGGGCATCATTGGAGGACCATCCCAGGGAGTTGAAGAATCTTGATGAAATATTATTGCCCTGCGTCTCGTCCACCTTCTGCTCCATTACCTTCTTCAATAAAGCTTCTGTGTTGGTATCAAGCTTTTCCAGCTCCTCGGCAGGAAGCTCGATATTCCCGTTCAGCACCTGATAGATCAGGTCATAATGCGCCCTGAATGCCTCGTTAACCTTTTCATCGTTAACCTCTCCGCCCTGTACCTCAGCATATAACTGATCCGCTTTTGTTTTATATTCGTTTTTCTGCTGCTCTATAAGGACGTCCGCCTTTTCCGAAATCACCGATATGATGGCTTTACGGATCTTTCCGTTTGTGGTCTTTGGAGACTTTCTGGTCCTGATATATTCATCTGTCCTGTCCTTAAGGCGCATCAGGATGGCCAGTCCTTCGAGCCTGTTTCCCTTTTGCATGATCCTGTTGTAAAGCTCAAGCTCGGTCGCGACATTATTATATTCATCCGAATTGCTGCCACGGTCACTATTCTTAATGAATACCTCCAGCTCCTCCAGAGTATAGCCCCTGTAATAGGCGCGGCTTTTTTTATTGGTTGCAGAAGCCTTCTTGCTGAGAGCCGTAAAGTCCGACGCGGTCTTCTGATGCCACGCACTTTCTATCTCCCGCTTTTTCTCCTCATGGGTTCGCTGCCACTGGGCTAATTCCTGCCCCTTGAGCTTCTCCTTTTCCAGATTGAAAAATCCGGCATTAAGGTTGCGGTATGCGAGCTCTGTCTGATTTTCCTGAAGATCCGTATTCCCGATCGTCTCAAACTGGGTGAGCTGCAGATTTTTTTCCCTGTAAAGCTTGTCGTCGGACATATATCCTTTCTCCTTTCCACAAATACACAAATCCCTCATGCGTACCGGTCATCTGACTGAAGCAGCGGCCGCGCAAAGCAGATCTCAGATACAAAACATATTTATTGTCTTTCTTTCGTATTCTGTAAACAGATTCTTATACATCTGCTCCATGGATTCCTCCCGGCAGAGACATCTTATCCTGTGATCCGGACCATATTCTTCCCCGAGCTCTTTTTTGGCCGCGTTGATACAGGCAAGGACAGCTATCGGCTCATCCCCGTAGCACCAGGTAAACTGCGTATGCTCCTCTGCTTCTTCGATCATGGAAGCCGCCCTGACCGTATTGCCCATAAGGCAGATCATGCTTATATCCGAGAAACGCTCGAGATCTGACGCTTTATCAGGAAACTGCAGAAGCTCATCATGAGGCGAAGCATTGATGAAGTTACGGATCATATGCTTCGGAACCATATTTAATCTGTAGAGCTTTACTTTCCTTCTGACAGCCTCCGGCACCGCATTTTCAAGCCTTGAATCCATATCGACCAGGTCCTTAAGATGTCCCGTGATCACACTGAAGCCGCTCTCCCGTCCGGTGAAGCCGGATGCCTCAAGCAGCTCCCTTACGTCCTCATTCTCTCCGTCTTCCAGAAAAGCATTTATGGGAAGCCATGCTGCCTCAGGTCTGTCCTTTATTATCTCAAGAAGTCCGGAAGCATAACCCCTGCGTCTGAATTCAGGCAGGATATATATCCTTTCAAGCCTTATGTATTCAGGCAGGATCCGCACACTCATAATGCCGGCAGGCGCCCTGCTTTCATCATCCGTTACTGCAAATGAAGTAACTCTTCCCTCGCTTATCCCGAAGATCTCATCCGCGGTTATAATACTCATATAATCATGGATATTTTCTTCTGATATGATCGTTATACTCAATGAAATATTTCCCTTCTGTCACCCTGCTGCGCCCGGTGTCGGAACACCTGAGGCAGATCATCCTATACTCTGCTCTATTATAATCTATGGAAATAATAAAAACCAGTAAAGAATATCGGACCGGCTTGCGGCTTACCCCTCAGTGTGGTAGTATTAGGAAGCCTACAGGGCATCTGCATTCATAAGGCGCTTTTCAGGCGCCGGTAAATTTCATTTTTCAATTTGGAGGCACACTATGTATCTTTGCGGGATGAGATACAGGGTGATCGGTCGTCTCGGGGAGGGCGGCTTCGGCAGTGTCTATCTTGCCGAGGATACCCTGCTCGGCAATACCTGGGCAATCAAGGAGGCAGGAAGCAGCGATGAGGTCTCATTCTCAGCCATCAGGGCCGAGATAAGCGTGCTAAGCAGATCCTCTCATCCGGGCATAGCCCGCATCACCGATGTATTCAGCTCAAACGGACGGATCTATATCGTCATGGATCATATAAAGGGCATGAACCTCAGGGAGATCATGCGCTCAAAAAACAGAATACCGGAAAAAATGCTCTTCAGATGGTGCCTGGAGCTTTGTGATGCAGTAGCCTATCTTCATCATATGGAGCCTCCGGTGATACTCAGGGATCTGAAGCCCTCAAATATCATGGTCAGACCGGACGGACATATAGTTCTTATAGACTTCGGAGCCGCGGTCCCCGAAAAAGCAGGGAGCAAGGCTTCCTTTGCCACCAGGAAATACGCAGCGCCGGAGCAGCTTGAAGGAAAAGCCGCTGATGTAAGGAGTGATATCTATGCTCTTGGCAGGGTGATAGATACCATAACCGGAAGGAATAAGCCCTTTGGGACAGCGGCTGTCATAAAGCGCTGTACCCTGAGTGATCCGGCGCACAGATACAGAAGCGTGAACGCAGTGAAACGGGATCTGAGACTCTGCACCTGCCTTGGAAAGCTCCTTCTCTTTGCAGCGGCTGCAGTCATTACAGGCATACTCCTTACCGCAGGCGCAAGGAGGAGCACAGAGAGGGTCAATGAAGCCGCATCGGAAAAACAGATGGAAAAGCAGGCCTATGAGCAGGGGCTTCTCTGCTTCTATGAGCTCGGGGACTATACTGCGGCGGAAAAGTACCTTGAGAAGCTCCCGGAGGATGAATATCCCGAGAAGGAGTATTATACAGAGCTTTCAAGGCTGCTTTCAGGCGAAGAGCCGGATGTATCCGGCATAAATGAAGTGCTTAAGAGCTTTGAAGAATACAACGAGGCCGTAATAAAGGATATTGACCCTGACCGATATGCAAAAAACTGCTTCTGTATGGCAAAGGCATATCTTGCCTCGGGCAGGGACGATGGCAGATATGACAGAGCCCGCGCTCTTATTGACGGAATACTGATGCAAAGCAGGGATGAGACATCACAGCTTAAGGACTATGAAGCGGATGCCCTGAAGCTTATGATAAACATCCTGATACTGGAGGGCAGATCAGGCGATGAAGCTGCTGCCGTTAAATATCATGAGGCTATCGGGCTCATCGAAGAGCTGATCCGTCTTCCCGGGATCAGGACAGATAAGGATACAGTCATAGCGAAGCGCATGGATGAAGCTTCTTTATATTCTGAGCTTGGTGAATATGACGATGCCATCAGGCTCTATGAGGAAACCGAAAGGGACTATCCTTATGATCCGGCTGTCAACTATTTCGCGCATCTTTCCCTTCTCATGCAGGCCGGAGCAGACAG
>CACZNY010000453.1 GCA_902782655.1 uncultured Lachnospiraceae bacterium | reverse complement strand
GATCTGGAGGCGCTGAAAAAGACCTTTAAAAAGGTTTTTAAGAATAAACCCATACCGGGACAGCCGGTAAGAAAAAACGGCAAGCCGTATAATGAGCTTTATTACAGCAAGCTGAGCGTCATCGTGGATGAGATGGATAACGTGGCCGACGTACAGAAGGCCATAGGGGATCTGGGCTATCAGGCCACAAGCAATTCCGAATGGATAGCGGAAGCAAGACAGCAGTCACAGAGCCAGCAGGCGATGCTTGGCGGCATAGGCGCGGTTTCCCTTCTGGTGGCGGCCATAGGAATAGCGAATACCATGATGATGTCTATCTATGAGCGCACCAAGGAGATAGGCGTCATGAAGGTCATCGGCTGCGGGCTTTTCGATATACAGCAGATGTTCCTCATAGAGGCGGGGATGATCGGTGCCTTCGGCGGTGTGACGGGGCTTACGCTTTCATTGATAGTGTGTATAATAATAAATAAGGTAACGGGAACCGTGACTGCGGTCGTTCCTTTATGGATGTATCCCGCATCCATAGTATTTGCGATAATCGTATCCATGGCCGCGGGATATGCGCCGAGTAAGAGAGCCATGAGCCTGTCGGCGCTGGAGGCTATACGGAGCAGTTGACGGATTGAGATTCAAACAGTTTACATAATACAGAGATGGTTTTTAGTTCATTGTCGTTCATCTTCAGATTCCTTCCGGTATTCCTGCTGGCATATTATCTGGTGCCGGGATACTGGAAGAATGCGGTGCTTCTGCTCGGAAGCATTGCTTTTTATGCCTTTGGGGAGCCTAAGTATGTGCTCCTCATAGTCGGATCGGTCCTCGTGAATTATTTCATTGCCAAAGCCATAGGCAAAAAAAGGAGAGGCACAGCCAGGAGCTTTCTGCTGGCGGTTGACATAATTTTTAATATAGGGCTTCTCGGGATATTCAAGTATCTTGGCTTCATCGTGGAGAATATTAACCATATCGGAGGATTAAAGCTTACGGTGCCTGAGATACCGCTTCCTCTGGGAATATCCTTTTTCACCTTCCAGATCCTGTCCTATGTGATAGACGTCTACAGGCAGAGGATACCCTACGACAGGTCGCTCATAGATCTGGGTACCTACATCCTGATGTTCCCCCAGCTGATAGCGGGGCCTATCGTCACCTACAGCGAGGTCGCCCTTGATCTGAAGACCAGGCAGAGAAAGCTCAGTGATATGGAGCGCGGTCTGCAGCCCTTCATCATAGGTCTTGCGATGAAGGTTCTGCTTGCGAATAATATGGGAACCATATGGAGCAATGTAGGCACTGCCGGATATGCCAATATATCCACTCCCTTTGCCTGGATCGGAGCGATCGCCTATACGATGCAGATATACTTTGATTTCGCGGGATATTCCATGATGGCCATAGGTCTCGGAAGGATGCTGGGCTTTACTCTTCCGCAGAACTTCAATTATCCCTATGCCGCCGTATCTGTAAGGGATTTCTGGGGGAGATGGCACATGACTCTCACAAACTGGTTCAGGGAATATATCTACATACCCCTGGGAGGAAACAGGAAGGGCGGCTTCAGGACTTATGTAAACTTATTTGCGGTTTGGTTTATTACGGGTCTCTGGCACGGCGCCGCATGGAATTTCATCCTGTGGGGGCTTTACTACTTCTGCTTCGTAGTGATAGAGAGGCTCTTTCTCGGGAAGGTGCTGAAAAGGATACCCGCGGTTTTCGGCTGGCTGTATTCCATGCTTGTAGTCATGATAGGCTGGGTTCTTTTTGCAGTGAATGGAGTGGATGAGTTTGCGGTTTACATAACGAGAATGTTCGGCGGATATCCGGGCACTGATTATCTTGACCACATCATAAGCGTCATGCTGGTGCTCCTGGCCGGTGCGTTTTTCGCATCTCCGGTGTTTAAGATGATATATAACAGGATAAAAAATACTGTTTTCGGGCTGATCCTTCACTTTGTGCTTTTCTGGGCATCAGTTGCCGCTTTGGTAGATGCGGCATATAATCCGTTTCTGTATTTCAGGTTTTAAGGATGCGAGGTTTACATAAATGAAACGCTACCCATTATTCCTCATTCTGACACTTTCGATCATTACGGTCACTATCCCGGGTCTTATCCTCTGCATAAGGGATAAGGGCTTTTCTTATCCTCCGGCAGCCGTGATGATACAGGAGATTAAGCACGGAAATCTGGTAAGCCTTCCGGGATTGAAGGGGTCGGCTTCCGATGATCCCGATGCCATGGCTGCGGCTGCTCTGAAGGAGGCTGAGAATCTCAGGAAGAATAATCCGGAAGCCGGGACAGGGGAGGAGGCCTCACAGGAATCGGCAATGAAGGAGCATAAGGCCGAGGAAAAGAAAGAGGAGGCTTCCGCAGAGAAGGATACCGAAGAGGAGAAAACCGAGGAGGAGAAAACCGAAGAGGCTGAGGACGAGGAAGCATCGGAGGAGGAAGAAGAGGAATCCGATGAGGGGGATAACGGAGAGTTTGTCACGGTCGATGATGATTACTTTGAGGATGCCTGCTTTGTAGGTGATTCCAGGATACAGGGGCTCGGTCTTTATTCCGGTCTTCCCGCTACGAATTACGGTGTGGTGAGCATGACGCTGGTAGGAGTTTTCAGTAAAAAGGCGATCCAGACGGATGCCGGCAAGGTGACCATCCCCGAAGCGCTTGCCCTGGGCCCGCAGTTTGGCAAGATCTATATGAAATTCGGCCTTAATGAGCTGGGATGGGGGACTGATGAGCAGTTTGCGGATTATTATTACAGCTTTATCGATTATACAAAGTCCGTCCAGCCTGATGCCATTATATATGTGATGGGAATACTGCATGTGACGGCTGCGGAGGAGAGGAAGTCCTCCACCTTTACAAATGAAAAGATAAACCACAGGAATGAGGTAATAAAGGAGGTCGCCGAGAACGAGCATGTCATCTATCTTGACGTCAACGAGGTCTTTACCGACGAGGAAGGATGCATGCCGGAGGGGGATACCTTCGACGGTATCCATGTGAAGGCGGATGCCATCGGGAAGTGGGCGGATTATCTTAAGACGCATGCGGTGGAGGAGGAGTAAGGAGAGAAGAGGAAGAAGAGAGAAGAGGAAGAGCAGAGTGGATTCAGGGCGCTGGAGGGGGCTTCGGCGCTTTTTAGTACCATATAAGTGTAGTTGTCAGAGAGTAATTACCTCTGACATCTGCACTTATTTTTTTGTGGGAGAAGAGGGGAGGCGGGGGTGATAGGGGAGGGGGAACGCGCTACGCGCTAACATGGTGGAGGGCTATATGTTTTTTGGGGGGGAGGTGCATCAGACCGGGAGGATCCGGGGGAAAGCGTGCCAGTATTTCCACTGGGTTAGGTGCATCAGACCGGGACGCCCCGGGGCACTGACGCGCTCGGCGCGTCAAAACGTGCCCGTCAAACAGCCACTGGCTGTTTGACCAACGGCGCCAGATGCGCATAGCGCATCTAAACGGCGCTCATAACATGCCAAAGGGCATGTTTTGCACATGGCGCGGTAAAGCGTGCCCGTAAAACAGCCGCAGCTTTAGGTGCATCAGACCGGAAAGCCCCGGGGCACACTCGCGCATGGCGCTCGTAAGCGTGCCCGTCAAACAGCCAAAGGGCTGTTTGACCACAGGCTGTTTTACCAGGTGAAACAATCTGTCCAAAATGTCCATTGATAGGGGTGGGGGTCTGTGTTACAATGCCGCTTATAATTGCGGTGGTAATTTCCAGAGG
>CACZNY010000452.1 GCA_902782655.1 uncultured Lachnospiraceae bacterium | reverse complement strand
ATGTACATACAACAGTTGAAGCCCAGGAGGATCCGGAATACAGGGATATACTTAACGGCGCTGCGTTTACTTTTCCGGACGGAATGCCTGTTGCGTTTGCTGCAAGGATCAAATCACTGAGAACAGGAAAGGCATACAGGCCCAAGCGGGTGGCCGGACCTGATTTTATGAGGCTGGCTTTTGAAAACAGCAGAGATGGAAAAATAAAGCATTTTTTCTACGGCTCTACAGAGGAAACGCTGACAGCTCTTACAGGGAAGCTTGAAAAGGAATATCCCGGGATAAATATCTGCGGAAAGTATTCACCGCCCTTCAGGGAGCTTACGGCGGAAGAAGACAGGGATATCATAAAAATGATCAATGCTTCCGGTGCGGACCTTGTGTGGGTAGGTTTAGGAGCGCCTAAGCAGGAAAAGTGGATGTCGGAGCATGCGGGAAAGATCAATGCTCTGATGCTGGGAGTCGGAGCCGGTTTTGATTTCCATGCAGGGACTGTGAAAAGGGCGCCCTTATGGATGCAGAAGACAGGTCTTGAGTGGTGCTACAGGCTTATGCAGGATCCTAAGAGGCTGTTTTCAAGGTATCTTAAGACAAATTCGAAATTTATTATGCTTATGCTGCAGGGAAGGTATTGAACTGCTGCCGGATGGCAGTTTTGTATTGAGAGGTTACGGAATAATGAAAGAATATGTGGATTATATAGATGAACTGACGAAGATCGCGGATGATTTTGTCAGGAGGTATGAAGAAACGGCACAGGATGACGGCGGGGATAAGCTTTACGAGCATCTTACCAGCCGTATCAAGTCTGTGGAGAGCATGCAGGAAAAATGCAACAAGATAGGTGTGGAGCTGACAGCCTACAATGCCCTGAAGGTGGTGCATGATGCCATAGGTGTCAGGGTTATATGTCTTTTCATTGACGACATAATGAAGAATGTAAGAAAGATCCGTGAGATGGAGGGCATAACCATCATAAAGGAAAAGGATTATATCAGTGCCACGAAGCCCAACGGTTACAGGAGCTATCATATGCTGCTGGAGGTGGAAAGCGATGTCCCGGATGCGGCAGGCAATGATCCGGGAAAATATTTCATAGAAGTCCAGCTGCGTACCATAGCCATGGATACCTGGGCAGCACTTGAGCACGAACTCAGATATAAGAAAGATATAAAGAACAGCGCTATCATAGCAGAAGAGCTGAAACGATGTGCCGGGGAACTGGCAAGCTGCGATATATCCATGCAGACATTGAAGGATATGATACGCGGAAGCTGAAGCAGCGGTGATCTAAAGGAAAGAGGTAGTAATGAATATACTTGTAGCAGAAGATGAAGAGGATCTTAAAGACGTCATAGAGGCTGTACTTGACGCAAACGGTTACAGTGTGGATGTGACCGAAAACGGCGCACAGCTGCTTGAAAAAGCAAGTGCAAATGAGTATGCGGCCATTGTATCCGACATAATGATGCCTGTGATGGACGGAATAACGGCGGTAAAGAAGCTGAGAGATGCCGGTAATGACACCCCGGTGCTTTTTCTTACGGCAAAGACTGAGGTGGACGACAGGATAAACGGCCTGGATGCAGGTGCAGATGATTATCTCACCAAGCCTTTTGCAGTGGGTGAGCTTTTGGCCAGGGTAAGGGCTTTGACAAGAAGAAGCCGTTCAAGTACAAATACACAGACTGTCATATCGGTTTATAATATAACTCTTGATACAGAGAAAGAGGAACTTACCGGCCAGAATTCGATACGGCTTCCTGCTAAAGAGAGCCATATGCTGGGATTTTTCATGAACAATCCCGAAAAGGATTTTTCTACTGAGGAACTAATAGAAAAATTCTGGAAGAATGAAGAAAATGCGGATGAAGAGGCTGTATGGCTTTATGTGTCATTCCTCAGGAATAAACTCCGTGCAGTAGGGGCATCCGCTACCATTGAAGGGGAAAAGGGATACTCATACCGACTGGCAGGCACGAACTGACAGAGGGGCTTCAATACAGAAGGCTTAGTAGGATATGCTTGCAAAACTCAGATTAAAATTTGTATCTTTGGCAGCGCTTACGCTGCTCATTTGTCTTACCCTGGTTCTTTCCATGGTTTTCTTTCTGACGGATAATTTCTTTGATGCACAGGTAAATACCATGCTGACGGTGCTGCTTGAAAACGGGGGCGAAATGCCGCCGGACAGAGTCTGGGCGATCGGAAACAAGCGGATGCCCGGGGGCCTGTCGGAAGAACTCCAGTATGAAACCAGATATTGCAGCGTGATAACCGATAAGGATGGAAATGTCACCCATGTAAATACGGAACATATTTTTTCCATAGAGGAAGACGAAGCGGCAGAGATAGCCTTTTCAATTTATGAAGGACGATCCAATGATGCGGACATGTCCGTTGTGGAAACTCTTCGTAAGCTGTTTACGGATACCCGGTGGGAATCGGGGAAATTCTTCCATGAGAATAATGTCTATTATTACGACAGCCGTGAGAAGGGAAACGGCGGCCGGCTTTATGTTTTCGTTGACTATACATCAAGATATCTGATAGTACAGCAGATTTATTCCTACCTGCTGATAGTGGCCGGTGTCATACTGTTAGTATTCTGTCTGCTCTTCATATATTTTTCAAAACAGCTTATGGATCCCTTTATTGAGAACCAGGAGAGGCAGAAGCGTTTCATCACAAATGCGAGCCATGAGCTGAAAACTCCGCTCACGGTTATTTCTGCCAATACGGAAATGATAGAGATGACCTCCGGCAAAACGAAATGGACGGAGTCGAACATGAGGCAGATCAAGAAGCTTAACGATCTGGTTTCAAACCTTGTAGTGCTTTCCAAGTTGAATGAGAAGGATGTTCAGGTCTTTTCTACGGTGGACATATCAGCTATAGTTAAGGATCAGGCCGAATCCTTTGCTTCCGTGGTGGAGGGCGCCGGTAAGAAATATGAGATGAACATAGAAGAGGGACTTACGGTAAAAGCTGTGCAGAACGGCGTACAGGAAGTGGCATCTATTCTTATTGACAATGCATCAAAGTACTGTGATGACGGCGGCCGTGTTCTGGTCAGGCTTGAGAAGGGCTATATGGGGAAAGGAGCAAAGCTTTATGTACAGAATACCTATAAGGCCGGAGCAACAGTGGACTATACCAGATTCTTTGAAAGATTTTACAGGGAGGATGAATCTCATAACAGCAAAAAGAGCGGATTCGGTATAGGGCTATCCATTGCAGAGGAAATGTGTGCGAAAATGAACGCAAACATTCAGGTGAGCTATGACAGGAAAAGGGAAGAAATAGTGTTTACGGTGACCTATAAGCAATGACATCATACTATATAGTTCAGACTGCGGAAACAGCAGCTGAAGCGTCGAAAAGCATATCTTCAGATGTAGCGGCAATTCCCGGATGGGCGGTTGCCCTGTTTTTTATTGCTGCGGGGGGCGTGCTGTGTTTCCAGGGACTGAATCTCTGTAAGATCGTTCAGTTTACTGCCTGCGCTGTATTGGCTGGGGGGACTGTGCTGCAGATAGGAAAAAACTGGGACAGTATCTGGGTATATGTGGCGGCTGCGGTGGTGGCCTTTGTGGCAGGGTATGCAGGTTTACGGCGATACAAAGCCGGACTTTGCGTGACAGCAGGAGTATGCACATATCTGGCAGTGGCGGGGTGCTTTGCAAGGTCTGCACTTATCATGGCCAGAAAGGCCATAAGTGATATACCGGATACAGGGGCACTGGTGCAGATATGGATAACGAAAATATTCAATCATGGCGATATATCTGCGGCTACCGGAGAAATGTCAGCAGAGTATGCGCAGCCGGTTATTGACCAGATATCGGAAGCTCTTAATGTGCTTCAGACGGGGCTGGTGGTGGCATCACTGGCAGCGGTGGTAGTTTCTGTTCTTGTTAATATATTCGGGGATGTGATAATAATAATCTTTACCAGTGCGGCGGGAGCTTTCCTGGTTGCCGAGGGAGTGTCAGGGCTATTGGAGCCGGGGATAGAAGTGTTCTATGCTATAGTGGGAGCAATGATACTGATAGGAGGAACATTTCAATTTTTTAAGAAAACGTAGAAATTTTGCCGAAGTATTACACGCTGGTTACAACGCCGGCGATCATGTTGTTGGCGAGCTCGTTTATGAGAGTGCGCCCGGAGGATGAGCTTAAATATTCCTGAGCAAGCTTAGTGTCTGTAAGGAGTTTGTTCAGGCTGTCAGAAGAACTGGGGGCAGAGGAAAGGGAGTCGGCAGGACTCTGATCCTTTTCGTCATCCCCGTTGTCCAGAAGGGCATCCAGCAGGGCGTCTGCAATATTCCCGTTTGAATCCGTGAGGGCATTTACCACATCAGAACTTAAATCCTCAGCATTAAGAGAAGCACGCAGGCTGTCAAGCTCTGAATCCGAAAGGGAAGCTCTTAATGCAGATGCCGCATCAGCACCCATACTTGAGTAGGCCTGTGTGGCGGAAACGTTCTGAGCGTTTTTGGAAACGTGATCGGAAAGAATTTCGGAAAAGCTTCTTGTTTCAGCGCTTCCGGTAACAGAAGCCGAGGGCTTCCCAGGATAACTGCGAAATTGCAGAATATCCGTATTTTTCAGTCCTGCGACCTGATATACATTTGTGGAAAGCTCAGCGACATTCATATGAATATTATAAACTATATGCAGGTGTTATGTAAATTACAAAACTACCTGAATTTGGATAAGTGTCCCTGGTGTGATAGAATCTGTGGTGCGTTATGGAAAAACAGATGCGGAAAAGACTGATGCTGGTTATATTATTGCATGTGATGTTTATCATACTCGGCAGCATGCTTTATTTTTTGTATGACCGGACCGGACAGGGGGTTCCCTGCCTGATATATAAGTATACGGGATTTTACTGTCCCAGCTGCGGTGTTACCCGTATGTTGTATACTCTGATCCATGACCATGACATTGTGAAGGCTTTCCATTACAATGCTCTGCTTGCTGTGACACTGCCTTTTGCAGCGGTGCTCTACATACCGCAGCTTGTTGTTTTTGTCAGGACGGGAGGCCTGTCTCCCTGGCTTGGTCCTGTGGCAGAGGTATGGGGAGTCCTGATGATACTGTT
>CACZNY010000451.1 GCA_902782655.1 uncultured Lachnospiraceae bacterium | reverse complement strand
TTGGCCGCAAGGAGAGAACTCACAAATTCATGGTCAAGGACAGGAAGCGGAAGTCCATCCAATGAGGGAAGCTCCTTACTTCCTTTCTTCAGCGAAGCAGGACTCGTCTTGGAGAAAAATCCTTCTGATATCGGCATAAAGGCACCCGTCACGGTATAAACGGTCCGTCCGCCAAGAGACTTGGTGGAGAAGATCAAGTTAATGTCTTCAATATCGTTGGTGTTTTCTTTTCCGGCGATCAGACGGAGCAGATAAAGTTTGGAAAGCTGTTTTAACGCCGCACCGGAAAACTCGATGCTCGCTTTCGAATATTTTACCATTTCTCTTAGATCGCTGTAATTTAAAAATGCGTTGTCACTGTAAGCCTCTCCGATCTTATCGCCGATGATCAGATCACACTCCTGGACAAAAGAAGGGGCTTGTTGTTTTTCCGCTTCCGCTTCCTCGGGCTGGGCGATCTGCTGGATCTCCTGCTCTGCATTCTCTTCAACAGCCGCCTGCACCATTTCCTCGATCTGATCATCAACCTTAAGCTCGTCCAGATCATCTTTCGGCAGGTTTTCTATGCACTCCAACAGTCGATGATATTTCTGCTTTGAATCATCCATCATGAGCTGCATCAGTTTTCCGTTTTTGGATGTTGCGGTCGATATGTGTTTCAGATCACGTTCCAGGTAATAGGTACTGGAGCATATGGCCATACGGGCATCCTGATAGGCTATGAGCATCTTGGCGGCGCGGAATTTGGCGAAGAAAGCCTTGCGTTCATCGGCTTTTTTAAGTATCTTACCTGTCTTGGCTTCTTCTGATCCCTGAAGGTACAGCATATCCAGCTTGAGCTTCTCGAACCTGCTTTTTAGAGTGCAGATCTCTGTATAAGCGGAAAGAAGGACTTCGTCCTTTCCCATTTCCTTCAGAGTGTTACGGGACAGGAGATCATCAGCCATGAATTCTTTCATGTCTTTCATGAATGTGGCGTAAAGATCATGAGAACTCATGGTCTCTATGGTTTCCTCATGCTCCCTTATGTCGTTCTTCAATCTGACGTTATACACGGTACCGGCCTTTTTCATCGTCGCAGCCAGGTTGAAAACATTTGATCTCTGTTCTTTTTCCGTCATATTTCCGTTCACTGCCATATGTGAGATTTCTTCTTCGAGCAGAGAACTGTTGATCTTCTGAAGTCCTTTCTTGTTGTATTTTTTCCGTTCCTGTTCCAGTTCCTTCCGGGTCATGATCTCCATGGGATCGAGGATCAGATCTTTGCTCCAGACATCATAACCGGGATCATCTTGAACGATATTCTGTTTTTGTTTGTTTCTAAATATCAAATCCATGGTTTTGCTTCATCTCCTTTACTTGTGCCCGTGCCGGTATAAAAACCGGACACTTTCTTCTGTGAGATAGATTTTCTTTGAATATGAAGGGTTGGAAATACTTTTTCTACATTATACACTGAACATCCTACAAACCGCCACAGGGAATACAGGGCTGTGGTATAATACATTATATCCGGACAGGAGCTTGCCGTGCGGGCGATAGGTGTACCCGGAAGTTCTACGGCAAAACGATCAACGTCACTTACGTTGTTTGAAAAAAACTTAAAAGGAGAGTTGTTCATGAATGTTAATAAGATTAAAGACGGTGATGCCCTTACAGTAGCTATAGAAGGCTCGCTGGATATTAAGACATCTCCTCAGTTGAGAGAGGCGATGATCGGAGAACTTGATAATATTTCAAGTCTGATATTCGATCTGTCGGATTGTAATTATACATCATCCGCCTGCCTTCGGGTTATTCTGGAATCGTATCAGATACTGTCTGCCAAAGGCGGTAATATGTCGATCATAAATGTGAACAGTATGCTCTACGATACATTGAAGCTAAGTGGGTTCACTGATTTCATAGACATCAAACGCGCGGAGTGAAAAACATTGTGAATAAACCGTTTCGATTTATCAGTAAATTGAATATGAGAGGACTGGCCGGTAAGCTTATATGCTTTGTCATCGTCTTTGTCCTGTGTATAGGATGCACCTTTATGTCCATGTCATATAACCAGGTGAGGCATCTGGACAATGTTGTCGCGAAGGAAAGTGCGGCTCAGTCCGATCTGGTGCAAAAAGAATCGTCTAAGGCCATGTCAGACCTTACGGTGAGTTCGCAGTATCAGCTGAATATATTGGCTGCCGACAAGACGGATGACGAGTTCTGGATCCTTGATCATGATATGCGGGTGCTAAGGACTCAGGTGGAAGATGTTTTCAAAAATCCCGATAACTATGAGCCGGTCAACGTACATCCCCCGAAAAAGTCCGACGGCGGTGTGATGACTTTGCAGCTACTGGTGCGCGGAGGGAAAGATCCCGATGACGGGAGCATGGATATCATCAGACGTCTTGCAAATCTTGCGCCTATGATGGAGGAGATAGTCCGGGGCAACGAGGGTTATGCTCTGGATTGCTATATCTCGGTCCCGGATGGCACTACTCTTGTCATGGACGATATGTCTGATAAGAAGTTTGATGATGATGGGAATATCATTGATTATGATCCGACTTCCAGACCGTGGTATCAGGGCGCTGTCAAAACCGGAGATGTGTTTTTTTCTCAGGGAGTTAAAAGCGCATTTTATGACTTCAATGAGGTTGTTTTCGGGGCGCCCGTCTATGTGGACGGAGAGCTTGTTGCAGTAATAGAGGGCTCCACCAAACTTGACATCCTTGAGACTAAGATGGCCAAAAGAAATGTAGGCTATGGCGGCTTCACCATACTTGTAACCGATGAAGGACAGCTTCTGTGCTCCACCAGGGAGAACGGTGAACTGGGTGGTGCAAATGTGATGAAAACAGATATCAGGCAGGAGATCAATGATGAACTCAGACAGCTTATAGATCATGCATTAAGCGGCGAAACGGGTATCGCAAGGACTGTCGTGGACGGGGAATCCTATTACGCCGCATATGCACCGGTGGATACTGTCGGGTGGAGCCAGATCACCTTTGCGGGCGAAAAGGAGATACTGGGTCCGTCTCATAAACTCGGAGAGCAGATGGATGAGTCATTCGAATCCATGATCACCGGGATTGACAGGCATTTCGGAATGTCTTCGGTTATCATGCT
>CACZNY010000450.1 GCA_902782655.1 uncultured Lachnospiraceae bacterium | reverse complement strand
CCTCACCATTCACTTCGAGATCCTTTATGGTCAGGCAGTCCCCCCTGTCCACGATGATCCGGTACATTTCTTCTATCTTCAATATATAATCCAGCTTTTCGGCGCGCTGATATTCGCTTTGCGCCTTTACGTCCGCTCTTTGAAGCTCGAAAAGCGGAAGGAAAAGCTCTGTCCCCACAAGACTCAAAAGCTTTCTTACAGACTTTTCTTTTATCTCCGGTCTGGCATCGTGGTAAAGCACCAAAGTGCATACTTTCTTTATAGTATCATTATCATACTTCAAGCGTTTTAAAATCTCTTCCGCCAAAGCCTCGCCCTCTTTCGCATGGCCGTAAAAGTGATCCACGCCTTCTGCGTCCGTGCTATGGGTCTTTGGCTTCCCGATGTCGTGAAGAAGGGCTGAAAGTCTAAGTACCTTAAAAAGGTCGTCCGAAGAACTGTCCCGATTTATTCCCTTGATTGTCTTTATTATATGCTCCCCAACGGAAGAATCGTGGTGAGGGTGCCTCTGCTCCTGCCTCATGCATTCATCGAATTCCGGCAGGAAAACCGCCGTTAATCCTGATAAATACATATCCCGCAAATAATCAGGATTCGGCGACAGGAGAAGCTTCTCCAACTCCACTCTTATCCTCTCCGCCGAGATCATCTCCAGATTCCTGGAAAGCCTCATGGCGGCTTCAACTGTGTCCCTTTCAATGGAGAATGAAAGCTGGGCGGCAAAACGAAACGCTCTCATGATCCTGAGAGCGTCCTCATTAAACCTTTGCTCCGGTGTCCCAACCGCCCGAACAATCCTGTTTTCAAGATCCTGAAATCCCCCGAAATCATCCACGAGTCCGCGGCCATCGCTATAGGCCATGGCATTTATTGTGAAATCCCGCCTGGAGAGATCCTCGTGAAGGCTCGGGGTGAAGCTCACCTGATCCGGATGCCTGCCATCGCTGTACTTTCCATCGACCCTGAAAGTGGTGACTTCGTATGTCCGTTTTCCGGGCATCAGCACGGTGACTGTACCATGCTGAATGCCCGTATCTATGGTCCGCCTGAAGGCAGCCTTCACTTCCTCCGGCCTTGCAGAACTCGTAATGTCCCAATCAGAGGGCTCTTTCCCCAGAATCGAGTCCCTTACACAGCCCCCGACCGCATAGGCTTCATATCCCCTGCTCTCCAGAGTCTCAATGATAAACTTTACATCCTTCGGAAGCTGTATCTTCATATATCAATATGCCTTACCCCAAATGACCAGATGCTTCGCCTTTTTCCCGCAGCATACACAGGTATCCGCTATAGGTGAATTGTCCTCAAAAGGCATACAGCGGCTGGTCGCTGTAGTATCTTCTTTTATCTTCTCTTCACAGGAAACGTCTCCGCACCACATGGCCTTGACGAAGCCCGGCTTCTCATTGATCGTCTTCTTAAAGCCCTCGTAGTCCGTTTCCTCGTAAATGCATTCCTCGAGGTGCTTCTTCGCCCTCTCGTACATGTCCGTATGAACGGTCTGCAGAAGGTTCTCTATGAAGGGCTTAAGTTCCCCTTCTTTTGTGGATGCAGTGAGCTTTTCTCCCGTATCTCTCCTTACCACAACGCAGGTCCCGTTTTCGATATCCCTGGGACCGATTTCTATCCTCAAGGGGAATCCCCTCATTTCCTGCTCGGCGAATTTGAATCCGGGGCTCTTGTCCGTATCATCGACCTTAACTCTGATGCCCTCCAGATCGCTCTTAAGCTTCATGGCCGCATCCAGCACGCCTGCCTTCTTTTGCTGGATAGGGATGATGACGACCTGCGTGGGTGCGAGCCTCGGCGGCAGCACAAGGCCGTTGTCGTCACCGTGAACCATGATCACGGCGCCTATTATCCTGGTGGAAAGACCCCAGGATGTCTGGAAAGGATAGGTAAGGGCGTTGTCCCTTCCGGCGAACTTTATGTCGTATGCCTTTGCGAAGCCGCTTCCGAAATTGTGGCTGGTGCCGCTCTGCAAGGCCTTTCCATCGTGCATCATGGCCTCTATTGTATAAGTGGCCTCTGCGCCGGCAAATTTCTCCTTGTCTGTTTTTCTTCCCTTTATAGTGGGTATGGCAAGATAATCCCTGCACATATCCGCATAGACATTCAGCATCCGGACGGTGCGTTCCTCGGCCTCCTCCGCAGTCTCATGAAGGGTATGCCCCTCCTGCCAGAGAAATTCGCGAGACCTTAAGAAGGGTCTTGTGGTCTTCTCCCACCTGACGACTGAGCACCATTGATTGTATACCTTAGGAAGATCCCTGTAGGAATGTACTATATTATGATAAAATTCACAAAACAGAGTCTCGGAAGTGGGACGCACGCACATACGCTCCTCCAGCTCCTCCTGCCCTCCATGGGTCACCCAGGCCACCTCGGGAGCGAAGCCCTCCACATGGTCTTTCTCCTTCTGCAGCAGGCTCTCCGGTATGAAT
>CACZNY010000449.1 GCA_902782655.1 uncultured Lachnospiraceae bacterium | reverse complement strand
TGGATCCTGAGATTTCGGTCCGTCCCACCGAGGGTCAGATAGATGATCTTGTTTCAGAGATCAATAAGGAAACTAAAAAGAAGGGAAAAATTCTGGTCACGACCCTTACAAAGCGAATGGCTGAGGATCTTACGGATTATCTTAGGGAGATAGGCATCAGGGTCAAATACCTGCATTCGGATATAGATACGCTTGAGAGAGCACAGATCATAAGGGATATGAGGCTGGATGTTTTCGATGTGCTGGTCGGCATCAATCTTTTAAGAGAGGGTCTCGATATACCCGAGATATCGCTGGTGGCCATTATAGATGCGGATAAAGAAGGTTTTCTGCGGTCCGCTACTTCCCTGATACAGACCGTGGGCAGGGCTGCCAGAAATGCCGAAGGACGTGTTATAATGTATGCTGACACCGTCACAGGATCCATGAAGGAATGTATCGAAGAGACGGAAAGACGGCGAAAGCTTCAGCAGGCATATAATGAGGAGCATGGCATCACGCCGCAGACCATAAAAAAAGCTGTGCGTGAGCTGATATCCATATCTCAGAAGGTGGCTAAGAGCGAGTATGAGCTGGAGAAGGATCCGGAGTCCATGGATAAGGCGGAGCTGGAAAAGCTTATAGCCAAGGTCGAGAAGCAAATGAGGAAGGCTGCAGCCGAGCTTGATTTTGAGACAGCAGCCATGCTCAGAGATCAGATGATAGAGTTAAAAAAAGCAATGGTTTCACGCTGAGCATCCGGAAACAGCAGAAGGAGGAGAAAAAATGGGAAAGAAGCTGTCAGTGGTGGTTCCGACTTTTAATGAAGCCGGTAATGTAGAGGAGCTGGCGCATCAGGTGGGAGAAGCCCTTGAGGGCATAGATTATAATATATGGTTCATAGATGACTCGAATGACAACACTCCCGGGGTATTGAAGGAGCTGTGCGATAAGGATACGCATTGCAGATATCATCACAGAGAGGGAGCAGAGCAGACGGGGCTTGCAACTGCTGTGATAGAGGGCTTTAATATGGCAGACGGGGATTTCCTTGCCTGTATGGATGCGGATCTACAGCATCCGCCTGCGATCCTCCGTCCCATGTATGCCGCCATGCTTTCCGGAGCTGATATGTGCATACCGTCAAGACTTATCAAAGGAGGCTCCGATGGAGGCCTTAATATAATAAGGAAATTTGTCTCGGGTACTGCCCGATGGATGGGAAAGGCAGCGCTTTCATCCTTAAGAAAGATATCCGATCCCACCTCCGGTCTCTTTATGTTCAGGAAGGAGATGCTTGAGGGAGCAGAGCTTCAGCCTATAGGATGGAAGATCATGGTCGAGGTGCTGGCAATGTGTGAATACCGTCTTATAGTGGAGATACCTTATGAGTTCCATGACAGGAATTCCGGTGAATCAAAGATATCAAAGAAGGTGACCCTGCAGTATATTGAGCAGCTGAAAAGCCTGAGAGGCCGCGGGATACGCCATGATTCCGCTATAGTGACAAGATGGTCGCCGGAATTTACCAAAAGCATGATCGATAAGTATTGCCCTTTGAAAAAAGAGGGGGAGGATAGATCCTGAGAAAATGAAGAAACAGGAGAAAGACATAAAAAAATACATCAAAATAAGGGGGGCGAGGGAGCATAACCTCAAATCCCTTTCCGTGGATATACCCAGAAACGAGCTTATAGTTATGACAGGACTTTCCGGATCGGGAAAGTCCTCTCTTGCCTTTGATACCATCTATGCCGAGGGGCAGCGCAGATATATGCAGTCCCTTTCAAGCTATGCAAGGATGTTCTTAGGACAGATGGATAAGCCGGACGTGGACTCTATCGAGGGACTTCCTCCTGCCATATCGATAGATCAGAAATCGACCAACAGGAATCCCAGATCCACAGTAGGGACCGTTACAGAGGTTTATGATTATCTGAGACTTCTGTATGCAAGGATCGGTATACCCCACTGCCCGAACTGCGGCAAGCCTATAGAGAGGCAGACTGCGGATCAGATGGCAGATATCATTATGCAGCTTCCCGAACGGACTAAAATACAGCTGCTCGCTCCTGTGGTGCGCGGTAAAAAGGGCCGGCATGAGAAGGTGCTGGAGCGGGCAAAGAAATCCGGTTATGTCCGTGTGATAGTTGACGGTTCATTATATGAGCTTTCCGAGGAAATAGAGCTGGACAAGAATATAAGGCATACCATAGAGATAGTGGTGGACAGGCTTATAGTAAAGCCGGGCATGGAGACCAGACTTTCAGGTTCTATAGAAAATGTCCTCGAGATATCCGGAGGGCTTCTGAATGTGGATATAGATCAGGGGAAGCAGACCCTGGCTTTTTCAAACAGCTTCTCCTGCCCTGACTGCGGGATATCGATACCGCCCATAGAGCCGAGGAGCTTTTCCTTTAATAATCCCTTCGGCGCCTGCCCTACCTGTGCGGGTCTGGGATACAAAATGGAATTTGATGAGGATCTGATGATCCCGGACAAATCCCTCTCCTTCAATGAGGGCTGTGTCAGCTGCATGGGCTGGATGAACGCCAAGGATCCCGGAAGCTATGGACATGCCCTGCTTGAGGCGCTTGCAAAGAAGTATAAGTTTTCACTGGATACTCCGTATGAAGAGCTTCCGGAAAAGGTGCGTCATGTCTTCGTGTACGGCACGGACGGCGAGGTGCTTAAGGTGCACTACAGGGGTATGAGATCGGAAGGCGTATATGATGATGCTTTTGAGGGACTCTTAAAGAACATGGAGCGAAGGTACAGGGAGACCTTCTCTGATTCCGCAAAGGCAGAATATGAGCAGTATATGCGCATATCGCCCTGCGAGACCTGCAAGGGGAGAAGGCTTAAGAAGGAATCCCTTGCCGTTACGGTAGATGATAAGAATATATATGAGCTTACGGAGATGTCTGTAAAGGAGCTGCTCACATATTTTGATGCTATCCCTGATTCCATAACCGAGCAGCAGCAGCTCATAGGACGGCAGATAATAAAGGAGATCCATTCACGGATAAAATTCATGAATGATGTGGGTCTTGATTATCTGACGCTTTCAAGGGCAACGGGCACTCTTTCGGGTGGGGAGGCACAGAGGATAAGGCTTGCGACCCAGATAGGAAGCGGACTTGTGGGAGTGGCCTATATCCTGGATGAGCCGTCCATAGGACTGCACCAAAGAGATAATGACAAGCTTCTCGGAACACTGAAAAGGCTGAGGGATCTCGGCAATACACTTATAGTCGTGGAGCATGATGAGGATACCATGAGAGCTGCGGACCGTATCATTGATATAGGTCCGGGAGCCGGTATGCACGGAGGGATGCTGGTCGCTGAAGGTACAGCGGATGAGATAGCAAAGGTAAAGGGTTCGATAACCGGGCAGTATCTTTCCGGGAAGCTCTCCATACCTGTGCCTGATAAAAGACGGAAGCCTTCCGGATGGATAGAGATAAGGGGTGCCCGTGAGAATAATCTGAAAAAGATAAATGTGAAAATACCGCTGGGTGTAATGACCATAGTCACGGGTGTTTCGGGCTCGGGCAAATCCTCTCTGATAAATGAGATATTGTACAAGACTGCCGCAAAGAAGCTGAACCGCGCCAGAACCATACCGGGAGCATCAGACGGTATCAAGGGTCTGGAGCAGCTTGATAAGGTAATAGATATAGATCAGTCACCTATCGGACGCACTCCGAGATCCAATCCTGCGACCTATACGGGGGTCTTTGATATGATCAGGGATCTTTTTGCGGCTACACAGGA
>CACZNY010000448.1 GCA_902782655.1 uncultured Lachnospiraceae bacterium | reverse complement strand
GCCTGCTTCAGCCGGTGTATACGAAGAAGCATTCCATTCCACCGGCTCCCTGACAGTCGATCCGTCAGCCAGTGTCAGTGTGGCAGCCTCTTTGTCAAGATAGCCCTTAAGGGTTTCCTGATCCCCGCAGTAAGGATATATCCTTCCCTGAGGCACACTGATATCTGTGACCCGGGGGTTCCCGTATTTCTTCACATTATATACGAGATGCATATATTTACCACCGTAACTAAAATACCTGGCAAAGAGAACATCCGTGCAATATTTGTCAATCTCATCGGTAAACCTGTAGTTCTTGCCGCCGATCTCAACCTTGCGGGGTATGCTGACGGAAACCCATTCATCTCCTTCAAATCTTTTTGCATTTTTAGACCATTCGAACTTGAGCTTGCCGCACTCCGGTCGTTTGTCAGCTTCTGCAGGATAGACATACCAGGGTGTGAGCTCATTGTCATCCACATAATATTTGATCCTTTGTCCGTCGGCTAATTCAAGCTCGATGTAGTCGATATAACCACCACCCTTGTGTACAGGCACTTCTTTGAGCACAGGCTGTTTTTTAAGCTTTACATCAGTGATCTTAACGATGGCGGGAACGAATTTCGGTTCTGCTGTAACGTCATGCTCGGGCATAGTGAATTCAAGCTTTGCTTTCCCACGCTGAGCCGGGCTGACCGTTACTCCCTTAAGATCCCATATGTCAAAGACGTACTGGGCTCCGGGGTATTCGGCTGTGACACTTACCTTCTCACCTGCCGAATAGTAAACAGTCTTAAAAGCCGTATCTGTTCTTTTCGTTTTGTAAGTGAAAACATACTTCTTTCCTATGGTATACTCATAGGTTTTCTCTTCACTGGCAGTCCATGTCCTCTTTCCGTTACTCACCTCGTCCCTTATGGCATAGGTCTTTACGGTGTATTTCACATCCTTTCCGGATCTGTCTCCGGCAAGGGTTATGCCCTCTCCGCTCCTGTAGAGCTTCAAAGGGGACATTTCAGTTACGCCGTCTCTGCTTTTGTCTATAGTATAGTAGATCGAGCTTCCCTCATTGCTCTTAAGCTTCAGTGTCTGGGTTCCGTTATAGGTCTTGCCCGGCTCAAGCTCTGATACCGGTGCGGAAGGCTTCGCTCCGCCGTAATTCCATTCATATGATTTCTTAGCCTCATCCTTGTAGTAGCTGTCATACTGTCTGAGCCACGCGAGATAGATCTCCGGCACATGCCCCTGAAGTATGGTCTCCGTATTATAGGCAAAGCTTGATACCAGATGGAAATCGTTGACCGACATATCCTTGGGCATGATCCTGAAAGCGAGACCCATAAGGGCAGGGAAGTATGACTCAAATGCCTTAAGCTCGGCATCGCTCATGACGCTCTTATCCTTTATGCTCGGCTGTCCATGGCTGTTGTCGGTAAGCTTGCCCCAGAAGAAATCCAGCCACCACTGCTGCTTATTCTCATCCTGCCAGTCCTTACCCTTTATAAGCTTATTTAATATCGTAAGGATGGACGGTCCGCTCTCTGTGCTTAAGGGTGCCGCAAGCTTATTTGTGACGCTTCCGAGAGCCGTTGAAAGAGCGGCCTTCTCACTCGGAGTCTTTGACAGCATCAGCATCACGAGACCCCTGAAGGCATCCTGGGCGGATATTCCCCTGGACCATTTGCCGTCCTTCTTTCCCTCCTTCATCTGATATTCACTGTAGTTCGATCTGGTAAGCTTCACATTATTTCCGAGAGTATCCCATTTCTGAACCCTTTCGTACATATCCGGAAGCCACCGCTCTATAGTCCAATCCTTATCCGCCCCCTTGCTGGCAGGTTTGAATTTAGGAGTTCTCGTGGCTCCGAAATCAGCTACCTTGAAATAGTCAGAGAAATTGACCTCTTCATTTATTCCCAGAAGCTGATCCAGCATGCTCTGCCTGACGTTTTGATAATTGGTTTCGTTTGTCCACCACGACGTATTATCATACATAAGAGTGTACGGAACCGAGCCGTTCTCTGTCGATGCATTACGAACCTCTGTTTTTACTGTCCCGGCCTCTGCTTCTCCCGGTACATAGTGATCCACGCCGTAGCGCTTGAAGCCCATCATCTCAGGCGCCACCATGGGTGTCAGATCCACCTTGTTGATGATATTGTGGATGCAGTAGTAGCCTTTACGGTTGTCATCCTTAGCCGCCTGAGGCTCCGCGCTGTCCGTGCCTCCTGCCGGTACGGCGTAGCAGTATGCAAAGACCTTGTTCGGGTTTTTCTTATACTTATCTGAATAAACGCCGTACTTATCCACCAGATATTTGCCGGTCAGATTCGCTGTGGCGCTTCCCCTTGAAAAGCCGTTGAGCCAGAATATCACCCTGCCCTTTGCGAGCTCATCCCTTAAGCCGTAATGATCCATGTAGTATTCCAGCGCATCCATTACATGGGTTCTTGCCGAACGGAAGCCTGAGGCCTCGGCATTTGCCTCTCCCTTAGTATTCTTTCCGTTAAGGGTCATATTGCTCGCCCATTCCTTCTCATAGCCGTAGCTTCTGATGGCTATGGGCACGAGGGTGTAGGTCTCATCCTTGCT
>CACZNY010000447.1 GCA_902782655.1 uncultured Lachnospiraceae bacterium | reverse complement strand
CTGAACGATCTTATCTATTCCCTTCCTTCTGACATCAGCGGTTTCATGCAGATATCAAAAAGCACCGTGATCAACATGAGGGAAGTGATCTCCGTATCCGGAAACTCCTTCAAAATGTCAAACGGTGCCTTTGTAAAATTTCCTCTTCTTTCAAAACCCGGGATGATCAAAGCCTGGAAGGAATGGGTTAACAGGACCTAGCCTTCTTTCTTACTCACCATCCCGTCCCCGTCTATCTCCACATTATCCTTTGACCACGCCCTCATATTTTCAAGAATCCTCTCATATTCCCCGGAGCCCTTGCTCAGCATGGTTGTGGAGCAGTTCTTCTGTATGCAGGGAATGAATCTTAAGGAAGATATCTCCTTATCTTCAATAACCGCCTCCACGAGACAGTTATCCAGCGTCTTGGAACTGAACCAGTAATTCCCCAGACTGTAGAACACCGGCACATCATCCATATATTCGATGCCCTGCAGCACATGGGGATGATCTCCGATTATCAGATCCGCCCCCTCATTCACATAGGCTCTCGCCAGCTCTGTCTGGGATGCCTCATAGGAATTGACGTTTTCACTTCCCCAATGGACATACACTATGACAAAGTCACTGTTTTCCTTCGCCTCACGTATAACTCCGAGAAACTTTTCCGGATCCAGCGTCCTTAAGACCCCGGGCTCCGTCTCTGTGGCTTCCTTTGTATCGGGAGGAAGGCTCCTCTCTATCTGGGTCGCGGAAACAAAGGCCAGCTTCATGCCCCCTGCTATGAAATACACAGGCTTCTCCGCTTCTTTGAGATCATGTCCCGCACCCACATAGGGTATTCCCGCGCCATCAAGGGTGTCAAAGGTATCCAGCAGGGCATCGGGGCCGTGGTCGTAGGCATGGTTATTTGCAAGGCTCACTATGTCCGCGCCCTGATCTAAGAGCATGGACACCGTTTCAGGCCTGGCCCTGAAGGTGAATTTCTTATTCTGAAGGGGAGTCCCCCTGTTGCTGTAGGGGAACTCATTATTGATCATAAAGATGTCCGCTTTATTGGTCCTCTCAATAAGGGCGGGATCGATACATGAGGATATCCCTCCCCCTCTGCTGCGGAGGGTGTTCATGATGGCATATCTGTCATCGAAATTTATGTCTCCGGCAAAGTCGATAACCACCCTTCCCTCTTCCGCCGTACTCTTTAAATACACTCCGTTTTCGGAAACATCCCCTTCGTTCAGGACATATCCCTCGAAGGAATGTTCTTCCTCCGTTGAAACCGGGGATTCCTCCTCGGGCTCATCCACAGGGATATCTATAACTTCGCTTTCTTCCTCTTCCTTTTCCTCCGGGATCCGTATCACGTCACCCTCATCTTCCTCAATACCGGCGCTTTCCGCTTCTTCCGTGGCCTCAATGGGAAGCTTTTCCGGCATCACCTGCTCAGGCTCTGAGCCGCAGGAAAAAAGGAGCAGTGACATAAGTATAACTGTAAAACAGGCAACTGATCTCTTCATCTATAATTCCTCGTATTCCACGTTAAGGGAAGTAAGCAGTCTTCTCACCTCTTCATCCCAGAGTCTGTCAGTATCAGAACCCAGGATGAATTCCTTCATGGAGGTTCCCGTAGTGATGGAAAGACCGGTGCTTTCAAAACGTATCATAAGTATCAGGGCTTTCACTCCCAAAAAGGAGGGATCCTCCATAAAGCCCGTATCTCCATGGAGGACAAACTTCATGAAGATAGGCGTATGCTTTCCCTTTATGATATCACGGCAAAGGGGTTTTATAAGCCTCCAGGGGGTATAGGGATCCGGAAAGGACGGAGCATTTTCTTCTCCTGGATCGTCGAAATAATCCTTCTCGTAGAGTCCGTCGATATTGAAGCAGGCCATGGTCTTTATGGAGGCCTCCTCCAATGTAAAAGAGTCAAAGGAATCGGAATTGAATAAGAGATTCATGAACTGTTTTATGTTTTTTATCTTTACTGCGATCATAAGTTGATTATATCCTCCCCGGTGATTCTGAACAACATTGAAGAGAAAAAAAGATTTTGCTATAATCTCAAACATGAATATACGATTTGTGGGAGACAGCTGCTGCGAGTTTCCCGAAGACTTTAAGAAAAAATATGAATGCATAACGGTTCCGCTTACCATAGAGATCGGGGACCACGTGATAATCGATGATGAGAGCTTTGATCAAATGGATTTTCTGAGGAGGGTTGACGCTTATCCCAAGTGTCCCAGATCCTCCTGCCCCTCACCGGAAGCCTATATGAAGGCTTATGAAGGAGAGTACGACATGCTCTTTGTCACCACGCTGTCCTCCGAGCTCTCAGGTTCTTATAACAGCGCCATCCTTGGAAAGAAGCTCTATGAGGAAGAGCACGGAGTGAAAAATATCTTCGTCTTCAATTCCCGGTCAGCCTCCGGCGGAGAGATGCAGGCTCTGTTGAAAGCCGCGGAGTATGCGGAAATGGGACTTTCATTTGAAGAGACGGTAGAAAAGACCATACACTTTATTGATGAAGAGCTTAATACCTTCTTTGTTCTTGAAAGCCTTGAGACCTTGCGGAAGAACGGAAGGCTGTCAAGACTAAAGACACTGGCAGCCTCTGCCCTGAATATCAAGCCCGTATGCGCCGGCGATAAAGGCACTATAGTCCAGCTTGCCCTCGGAAGGGGAATGAAGAGCGCGCTGAATAAGATGATCTCCATCTCACTGGAAAAAGTAAGGGACACGGAGAACAGGATACTGTTCATCAATCACTGCAACTGCAGGAAAAGGGCGGAAGAGGTCTTATCCTCATATATAGAAAAGGCGAAGTTCGCAAAGACTTACATACTTGACACCCGTGGCATAAGTTCCCTGTATGCCGGGAACGGCGGGATAATAGTTTCATTCTGATAAAAAAGAAAGCTTAAAGTCAGCCCCGGAACAGTTCCGG
>CACZNY010000446.1 GCA_902782655.1 uncultured Lachnospiraceae bacterium | reverse complement strand
GAGTGGGACAGGAAGGTCATGAAGGGCTCCGCTGACGAGACCTATCTTGCGGAGATAAATATCTACGCAAATAACAGAAGCGGCCTGCTGGTGGACATCTCAAAGGTATTTACCGAGGCGGGGATCGATATAAGGAGCATAAATTCCAAGGCATCGAAGCACGATGTGATGACGGTGACCCTGGGCTTTGAGATACATAATACGGCTGAGCTTGAGGGAACCATCAATAAGCTCAGAAGGGTTGACAGTGTGATTGATATAGAAAGGGCCAGCGGATAATGATAAAAAGCATGGTACTGGGACCGGTACAGACCAATGTGTATTTCGTGATAAATGATGAAACGAAGCAGTGCGTGATAGTCGATCCCGCGGACAGTCCCGAAAGGATAGCAGGCTTTATCGAACGCGAGGGGCTTAAGCCTGAGGCTGTACTTTTAACCCACGGGCATTATGACCATATCGCGGGAGTGAAGGGAGTGCTGGATAAATGGAAGCTTCCCGTCTATGCTTCGGAAAAGGAGGAAGAGCTCCTTCTTAATGTGGATCTGAATCACTCCCTGATGTCCTACGGCAGAGGGATCACCGTCAAAGCGGATCATCTGCTTAAGGACGGAGAGGAGTTTGATGTAGCGGGGCTTCATATCAGATGTATCCATACTCCCGGACATACGGCAGGCTCCTGCTGCTTTCTTATTGATTCCATGAAGGCGCTGATATCGGGGGATACGCTTTTTGAAGGCTCCATAGGGAGGACCGATCTCCCCACAGGGAGCGTGCCGGATATGAAAAGGACGCTGACGGAAAAGATAAAGCCCCTGCCTGATGAGCTTACGGCTTATCCGGGGCATGGCGGCATCACGACCATAGGCGATGAGAAGAAATGGAACCCGTTCCTAGGCGGAGAGCTTTGGTGAAAGGAATAGAAAAAGTTGAGTGAGAAGCTTATAAAAAAACCTGTCACGGGGATGAAGGACATCCTCCCGCAGGAGATGCAGATAAGGGATTATGTGGAGCAGACGGTCTTAAGGGTTTACGGAAGATACGGCTTCGAGCACATAGAGACTCCCGTTCCGGAGCATATCGAAAATCTCTGCTCCGATCAGGGCGGAGAGAATGAAAAGCTCATATTCAAGATAATGAAGAGGGGAGAAAAGCTTGATATAAAGGGCGCAGAGTCTGAGAACGACCTGGCCGACTCTGGGCTTCGCTACGACCTGACCCTGCCGCTTTCAAGATATTTCGCGAATAACAATCCTTCCCTTGCCATGCCCTTCAAGGCTCTGCAGACCGGCAATGTCTTCAGGGCGGACAGACCGCAGAAGGGAAGGTTCAGACAGTTTAAGCAGTGTGATATAGATATCATAGGAGATCCCACGGATCTTGCGGAGATAGAGCTTGTGAATGCCACGACCGCGCTCCTTTCTGAGCTTGGCTTTAAGGGCTTCAGGGTCAGGATAAACGACAGACGGATACTTAAGGCCATGGGAAGGTATGCGGGCTTTGACGAGGAGTCCCTGCCTGAGATCTTCATCATACTCGACAAGATGGACAAGATCGGCATCGGGGGCGTGGAGAAGGAGCTTAAGGACGCAGGGTATGATGCGGATGGAGTGGATAAGTATCTTGCTCTCTTTAAGGAGGGCAGGGATGATACTGAAGGCATCAGGAAGCTTGCGGATACTCTGGGAAGCAATGTGGAGGAGAGCGTCATAAGCGGCCTCATAGAGATATTTACCGCAGTCAATGAGACAAAGAGCGCGGACTTCAGGCTTTCCTTTGATCCTGCCTTAGTCAGGGGCATGGGATACTATACCGGCACCATCTTCGAGATAGAGATGGAGGAATTTAAGAGCTCTGTCGCCGGCGGAGGCAGATATGACGGCATGATAGGACGGTTCACGGGACAGGAGGTGCCTGCCTGCGGATTTTCCATAGGCTTCGAGAGGATCATCACGATCCTTATGGATAAGGGCTTTAAGGTGCCTGATGCAGCGGAAAGGACAGCCTTCCTCATAGAGAAGGGGACTTCTCCCGAAAGGCTTGCTTCAATAATGAGGGAGGCGCAGGAGCTTCGAGATAAGGGAGAGACGGTTCTTGTGGCGCGCATGGCAAAGAATAAAAAGTTTCAGAAGGAAAACCTTGAGAAGTCGGGTTATACTTCTTTCAGGGAGTTTTACAGAAATTAGGGAAATGGGATTATTAAAAAGAGATCTGGGTCTCGTGGCGGTTACGGATCTTGCCAGTATGAGGGTGGACAAGACCCTGAGGGATGCCGTGGAGGAGGCCATAGAGGGCGGTGCCACCATGGTGGTGCTTAATGAGCCTACGCTTTCGCATGAAGCCCTTAAGAAGGAGGCGGTGAGGCTTAAGATATTGTGCGGCATGCATGACATACCCTTCATCATGATGAAGCATGTGGACATAGCGGATGCCGTGGATGCCGACGGTATAGTCGTGAGCTTCAGGGAATTTGACCCTGTGGAGATACGCACGATAATAGGCAGCGACAGGAGCATAGGAGTGCTGGTATCCACACCGGAGGAGGCAAGGAAGGCCATGGAGGGCGGAGCCTGGTTTCTCATGTGCGGTCCCGTGAGCGCCGGCCATGACGGCGAGCATACGGACTGCATCACCATAGAAGAGGTCGAGGGTGTGTGCGCTGCCGTGGATATACCGGTGATAGCCTATGGCGGCCTTGCAGATGCGGACATCAATTATTTAAGAGGCACCGGTATCTCCGGCATAGGAGCCGCTGCCGGTATTTTCGGGCAGACGGATATCGTTTCAGCCGCGGCTTCCCTGCGGCGCATTTCCAGGGAGATACTCTGATATGGCATGGCAGTGGGCGGAGCTTGCAGTCCTTATTTTGCTGTCTGCTTTTTTTTCGGCGGCGGAGACTGCGCTTACCACCTTTAACAAGATAATAATGAGGGAGAGGGCGGAGGAAGGAAACAGGGCAGCGGCTCTGCTTCTTGATATGTCCGAGCATAAGCCCAAGATGCTGACCGCCATCCTCATAGGGAATAATATCGTAAATATCGCGGCTTCGGCCCTTGCGGCAACCATTGCGATGAGCATAGGCTTCAATGTCGGAGTGATGACCCTTATCCTTACCTTCGTTATCCTGATCTTCGGGGAGATCACCCCCAAAAATGCAGCTGCGGTACAGGCGGAGGGGCTGGCTCTTTTTTATTCCCATATAATATACGCGCTGATGATCCTGCTGACACCGGTGATAGGGGCGGTAAATCTTATCTGCAGCGGCATCCTGAGACTTTTCGGAATTAACATGAATGAATCGCAGACCATAATGACGGAGGGGGAGCTTCGCACCATAGTCGATGTGAGCCATGAGGACGGCGTCATTGAGACCGGGGAAAAGGAGATGATAAACAATGTGGTGGACTTCGGCGATTCAAAGGTCAAGGACATCATGACTCCGAGGATAGATGTGGTGGAGGTGGATATAGATGCGACCTACGATGAGGTCAGGGAGGTCTTTGCCGATGATATGTATACGAGGCTTCCGGTATATAAGGATGACAGAGACAATATAATAGGCGTGATCAACATGAAGGATTTCTTCATAAGCGCCGACAGGGAGCACTTCAGGACCACTGATATAATGAGGGATGCCTATTTTACCTATGAGACCAAGAGCACCTCGGAGCTTCTGGTGGAGATGCAGGGGGAATCAGTGCCCATGGCCATAGTGCTCAATGAATACGGAGCGGCGGAGGGCGTCGTCACCATGGAGGATCTCATCGAGGAGATAGTGGGTGAGATAAGGGACGAGTATGACGAAGAGGAAGAAGAGCTTATTGAAGAAATCTCCGAGAGGGAGTATCTTGTAGAGGCATCCGTGAAGCTGGATGATCTTAATTCCGAGATAGGCACAAACCTTAAGTCAGAGGACTATGACACGGTGGGAGGCTATATCATAGGCATGCGCGACAGTATTCCCCAGGCGGGAGAGACAGTCGTCGATGAGGGAGGGATCACCTTTGAGATCATGGAGGGCTCAAAGAACAGGATAGATAAGGTGCGTATCTTATTACAAAATGTGAAAGGAAAGAGCGATGGAGCAGTCAAGAACTAACACATGCGGAGAGCTCCGCATAGGAGACGTGGGACGGGAGGTGACTCTCGCGGGCTATTACGAAAATATGAGGAAGGT
>CACZNY010000445.1 GCA_902782655.1 uncultured Lachnospiraceae bacterium | reverse complement strand
TACACCGAAGAATGGGTTAAGAATGGCCTGTGCCGGAGGAATCACATAACAATGATCCGGATCGAAGCAGATATTGATATCATCAGGGATATATTTAAGATAGAGGGCATCTGGGAAGCGCAAAATTTGGCGAGGCTTTTAGGGAATTCTTGCATAAATAAACAAACTGTGATATCGTTAACATAACTATATGCAAAACGAGATTGTATGGTTTTGGTTCTGACATATTGAGGATTGAGAAGCATATGCGGGAAAGGCATGGAAAAAAAGGAGGAAGACAAAAGGCTGCTATGTACAGACGGGTCAGGCACAGCAGACTTTCTGTGTTTGCGATCCTTATTATTGTCGGACTTCTGCTTACAGTAATAAGCGTGGACAGCAAATCCCTTATGGAAAAAGAAAGGGCGCTCAAGGAAAAGGAAGCGCAGCTTACTCTTCAGCTTGAATCTGAACAGGCAAGGACTGAGGAGCTTGAGGAATTTGAGAAATATACAAAGACAAAAAAGTATGCTGAAGAAATGGCAAAGAAAAAGCTTGGACTCGTACATGAAAATGAGATAGTTTTTAAGACCGAAGATGGAAAATGAGGTTGTATCAAGAGTCAGAGATCATATAGTCCGCCATGGCATGATAGATCGTAACGATAAAGTATGCGTGGCAGTATCGGGAGGTGCGGATAGTATGTGCCTTCTTTTTTTGCTGTGTAGATTGAAGGAGGAAATGGGATTCATTCTATCGGCAGTTCATGTGGAGCATGGCATAAGGGGACAGGCATCCATAGATGATATGCTGTTCGTCGAAAAACAATGCGAAAATCTTGGTGTTTCGCTGGAAAAGATCAGAGTGGATGCGGTTTCTGCCGCAGAGGAAACCGGGACAACCCTTGAAGAGGCGGCAAGAAACGAGCGTTACCGCATTTTTTCTTCCGTGGAGGCGGACAGGATAGCACTGGCGCATCATATGAATGACCAGGCAGAGACTTTCATCTTCAATGCTGTGCGGGGCACTGGCATAAAGGGTCTGGGGGGGATCAGGGCTGTGCGCGGGAGATATATAAGACCGCTTCTTTGTATCAGCAGGGAAGAAATAGAAGGATATTGCAAAGATAACCATATAGAATACAGGCAGGATGCTACAAACAATGATATCCGTATATCCAGAAACCGCATACGCCATATAATAATGCCTGAGCTTATCAGGTTAAATGATGGTTCGATAAGGCATATCTCAGAAACTGCGGAGGAAATAAGAGAAGTTGAAGAATATCTTGAAGACGCCGCAAAAGAGGCTTTCAGGAAATGTCTCATTCAAAAGGAAAGCAGACATCCCTTAGATATGGTAATAGATCTTGATGCTCTTGAGGAATATCACGGAGCTATAGTTTCCAGGGTCATTCGGGAGGCTTTGATAAAAAAAGCCGGAAGGGCGAAGGACATTACCCGGCGTCACGTAAATGCCGTTATATCGCTGGCAAAAGGTCAGTCGGGTCGACATGTGGATCTGATATACGGCTTAAAGGCATATAAGGAATTTCGAAAGCTGGTAATAATGGGCCCGGGAGAATATGAGCCTGCAGCCTGGATCCGAAAACCGGAAAAGCCTGACACACCGGAACCTGTATATACGGTACTTTCAAGGGCGGAAGTTTCCTGGGAGAGCATATTATCCGCCGAAAGCTACACGAAATACATAGATTATGCTACAATAGGTGATGCATCTGATCTCAGGCTGCGTCATAGAAGACAGGGGGATCATATTTCAATAAAGGGCGGTAATAAAAAGCTTAAGGATCTTCTGATAGAAGAGAAGATACCTGCGGGTATGCGGGATGAGATGTTTTTTATTGCTCTGGGGGATGAGATCGTGTGGATACCGGATCTTGGCCGCATTGGAGAAAGATTTAAGATCAATGAAGGGACAAAAACAGTACTGAAAATGGAGTGGGTTTATGGCTGACAGGATAGAGGTAATGTACTCTGAAGAAGAAGTCAACAAAAAAATATTGGAGCTTGGTAGACAGATAACCGAAGAGTTCCGCGGTAAAGAGATCACTATGATATGCATACTGAAGGGAGCGGCAGCATTTGCCTGTGAGCTGGCGAAGCGGATTGATCTGCCTGTGGAATTGGAGTTTATGCGCTGCTCAAGCTATGGAAATGAGACGGAGAGCTCCGGTGTAGTGAAGATTGATCTTGATCTTGACAGACCGATAAGGGGAAAGAACGTGCTTATAGTTGAAGATATTATAGATACCGGCAGGACCATGAGCTATCTTATGGATATACTCCATGACAGAGGACCTGCAAGTCTCAGGCTCTGCGCTCTGCTTGATAAGCCGGACCGGAGAGTGGCCGACGTAAAAATTGACTATACCGGCTTTGTAATACCGGATGAGTTTGTAGTTGGCTATGGTCTTGATTATGCGCAGAAATACAGAAATCTGCCGTATATCGGTATAGTAAGGCCGGAGGTGTAAGCTTTGAGATCTTCAAACAGGGGAATGGGCATTTATTTCCTTATAGTGGCAGCGGTCCTTTTGCTGATAACATTTATGTCCAACGGCATAGAGACCAGAGATGCATATAATTACAAAGCATTTTTGAAGGATATGGAAAGCGGCAACGTGATCGGAGTTCTGCTGTCTCCGAATTCTGAGACACCTACAGGAGACATTACCGTCACCCTTAAGGGCGGAGAGGTTCACAAGCTATATGTTGCCGATATAACCGGGGCTGAAGAGGACATGAAGGAGCTCTTCCCGGATTTTGAAGAGTCAGAAGTCAAGAAAGAAAACATAATCTTTACCTACGGTATACCTATCGTTCTCTCGGTGGTAGTTGTGATGATAATCATGGCTATGATGAATTCGCAGGGGGCTGTAGGTGCCGGTGGCAACCGGATGATGAATTTTGGCAAAAGCGGCGCCAGGATGGTGTCTCCCGGCCAGACTCAGATAACCTTCAAGGACGTTGCAGGCCTGGTAGAGGAGAAAGAGGATCTTGAGGAGATCGTTGATTTCCTTAAGGATCCGGGAAAATATACATCTGTCGGTGCGCGTATCCCCAAAGGAGTGATCCTGGTAGGACCTCCCGGTACAGGAAAGACACTGCTCGCAAGAGCTGTCGCGGGAGAGGCGGGTGTGCCGTTTTTTTCCATATCCGGGTCTGACTTTGTAGAAATGTTTGTAGGAGTGGGAGCCTCCAGAGTAAGGGATCTTTTTTCTGAGGCAAAGAAAAACTCGCCATGCATTGTTTTCATAGACGAGATAGATGCGGTTGCACGGAAAAGGGGCACAGGTCTTGGAGGAGGCCATGATGAGAGGGAGCAGACCCTAAACCAGCTCCTGGTGGAGATGGATGGATTCGGAGTGAATGAGGGTATTATCGTTATGGCGGCGACTAACCGCGTAGATATACTTGATCCTGCAATAATGCGGCCGGGACGTTTTGACCGTAAGGTTGGAGTCGGCTCTCCGGATGTCAGGGGAAGAGAGGATATCCTGAGAGTTCATGCTAAGAACAAGCCTTTGGGGGACGATGTGGATCTTGGCCAGATCGCCAGGACTACAGCAGGATTTACGGGTGCCGATCTTGAGAATCTTTTGAATGAGGCCGCTATAAAAACAGCAAAAGAAAACCGCTCATACATAACCCATCAGGATATAAAGGCTTCATTTGTAAAAGTCGGGATAGGCAGCGAAAAGAGAAGTAAGCTTATTTCTGACGAAGAAAAAAAGATCACGGCATATCACGAGGCGGGGCATGCGGTACTGTTTCATGTTTTGCCGGGGGTGGGACCGGTATACAGTATTTCAATCATTCCTACAGGTATGGGTGCGGCAGGCTACACCATGCCCCTTCCGGAAAAGGATGAAATGTTCCGCACAAGATCCAAAATGAAGAATCAGATAATAGTAGATCTGGGAGGAAGAGTGGCTGAGGAGATCATTTTCGGGCAGGAAGATGTGACAACGGGCGCATCACAGGATTTCAAGCAGGCGACCAAGCTTGCAAGGCGCATGGTCACCGCCTATGGTATGAGTGATAAGATTGGGGTCATGAGCTACGATGAGGATGACGATGAAGTATTCATAGGCCGTGATCTCGCTCACGGTAGGAGCATGTCTGAGGAGACACTAAGGGAGATCGACCTGGAGGTAAAGCGTATTATAGGGGAGTGCTATGAAAAAGCGAGAGCCTTGATCCAGCAGCACAAGGATATACTGGACAGAACTGCAGAGCTGCTCCTGGTCAAGGAAAAAATAGATATGGACGAGTTTAATGCCCTTTGGGAGGGGTGATTTTGGGGAGTATTGCACAAAAAAGCCCTGTGAAATCTGTAAACCTTGTGGAAAATGCGAATTGTTGACATTTCCAGATGGTGCTATATTATAGGCGTACCCCCAATACATGATGCCGTTCGGAAGGACGGCACCCCATAAGAAAGAAATACCTTCTCCTGAAACCCCTGGTCGAACGGCCGGGGGTTTCAACT
>CACZNY010000444.1 GCA_902782655.1 uncultured Lachnospiraceae bacterium | reverse complement strand
ATAAACGACAAATGGAAGACGGATATGATAGAGCAGCAGTCTCAGACAATAACCGGACAGCAGGAGTTGATCAAGGATCTGCAGAAATCGAATAAGGATCTGCAGAAATCGAATAAAGATCTGCAGAAATCGAATAAAGATCTGCAGGATCAGCTTAAAATGCTTAAAGAAGCGAATACTGTCCTGAAGTCGGATATGACAGGACTTCAGGAACAAATGAGCGTAGTGCAGAAGCAGATTGCTGCGATCCAGGAGCAACAGGACAGCTGAAGTAATGTAATCCATGTTTATACGCAGAATTGGATAGGCAATATTGGCAATCAGCAACAGGGAATGTCTCCGCTGAATAAGATTAAAATGGTGATGATCATGAGAATTGTGAAAAGGAAAAAGATGATAAGCCGGAGTATATGCTTGCTGATCAGCGTTCTGTTTTTATTTTGCATGATCACAGGCTGTGGCGGTGAGTATAATGCAAGCCCGGCCGTGACGGCAGAAGAAGCAGACAATAAGGCTGAGTACAGCTCCTTCGAGGTTCCTCTGGAGCGGAATGGTATTGGTCTTCATTTGGTCTGTATGACGGTAAACGGGGCAAAAACTGATAAGAATATCCTGCTCATCCACGGCGTGACTTATTCTTCCCACGAGTTCGATATTGACTATAAGGATTACAGCCTGGTTCGAAGACTTGCACGCGAGGGGTATGCTGTCTGGCGTCTGGACATTGCAGGATTCGGTCAGTCTGATGAAGTGTCGGACGGATTCCTTCCTGATTCTGACTATGCGGCGGAGGATATCAATGCGGCGGTAGAGAAAATCGTAGAGGAGACAGGACAGGAAAGGATCGATGTGCTTGGATGGAGCTGGGGAACAGTGACAACAGGACGTTTTGCCGCGAAACACCCGGAGCATCTGAACCGCCTGATACTCTATGCCCCGATCCTCAGCGGAATAGGAGAGTATGAAGTAACTGAACCTTTCCATCATAATACCTGGGAACATGCCGCAGACGATTTCCAGAAGGATGGAAACGGTGCGATCGATCTGTCGATAGTTGATCCCGTGATAGTTGAGATGTTCTGCTCCGGATGCTGGCATTATGACAGGGAGAGCAGTCCTAACGGCGGCAGGCGTGATATTTGTGTTTCAGAAAATGAGAGGCTGATCGACCTTTCTGCGATCACAGTCCCTACTCTTGTGATCTGCGGAGATAATGATCCATACCTTGATTACGACCTGGTTGATACCGTTCTGGATCATCTGCCGGAAGGCTCCGTTTATGAAAAAATCAGAGGAGCGTCCCACGTTGCGTACATAGAAGCACCGTATTATCAGGATTTTCAGAACAGGCTGGTGAAGTTCCTGACTGATTGATGAAGAAGTGATCGTCCTTGACCGGCTGCTTCTGCTGAGTGACGAGGCCATAGTCCTCCTGCAAATGTCATAATAGCATAATTCCTTATCCGGAGAGCCTGATCAGGCGCGGGGGATCCCGTGCCTTTCTTGTATTTCAGGATGAATTTTACGTTTCATGTTAAAGGATAAATTTTCCTGTTGACAAATACTTTAGGGAGTATTATATTATTTCCATCGGATATCATACTAAGCCTGTAGGAAATATAGGTATAGCGAAAGCAAATATCCCCTGTACAGGGTGAAAAAAGGAGGAAAGCAAAATGTCAGATATCAAAAACAGTGCATCAGAGCTCATTGGAAAGACACCCATAGTAAAGGTCAGCAGGTATGCAAAGGCGGCCAATGCCGATAAGGCAGAGATCCTTGCGAAGCTGGAGCTTTTTAATCCGGCAGGATCAGTAAAGGACAGGATAGCGCTTGCTATGGTTGAAGATGCGGAGAAGAGCGGAAAGCTTAAGCCCGGCGCTACCATCATAGAACCCACCTCCGGCAATACCGGCATAGGCATTGCTTCCGTAGCTGCCGCAAAAGGATATAAGGCTATACTTACCCTGCCTGATACAATGTCAGTGGAGAGGCGCAATCTCCTTAAGGCATACGGGGCGGAGATAGTGCTTACTGAAGGAGCGAAGGGCATGAAGGCAGCTATCGCCAAGGCAGAGGAGCTTAATAAGGAGATAGAAGGCTCCGTCATCCTTGCACAGTTTGATAACCCTGCCAATCCCAAGGCTCATAAGGAAACCACCGGTCCCGAGATCTGGGAGCAGACGGATGGAAAGGTGGACTTCTTTGTAGCCGGCGTAGGAACGGGCGGAACCCTTACCGGAGTAGGGGAATTCTTAAAGGAGAAGAATCCCAACGTGAAGATCGTCGCAGTAGAGCCTGCTACATCACCCGTGCTCTCAAAGGGAACCGCGGGACCTCACAAGATTCAGGGAATAGGCGCAGGCTTCGTGCCGAATGTACTTGATACAAAGATCTATGATGAGATAATCACCGTAGAGAATGATGATGCTTTCGAGGAGGGCAGGCGCTTTGCGGTATCGGAAGGCGTGCTTGTAGGTATTTCTTCAGGAGCAGCGCTTAAGGCCGCGACGGTATTGGCTTCAAGGCCTGAGAATGCAGGAAAGAGGATAGTAGTGCTTCTTCCTGATTCGGGAGACAGGTATCTCTCTACAGCTTTATTCTCAAAATAAAACAGAAATTTGAAGTTTTTCTGATTTTCATGGATAATAGCCTGTGCAGCTGAATGCTCCGGGCTATTATTCTTTTTTTATTATGACCCCTTTTTTTCATTCCTGTGATTTGTATATAAGGATTAAGAAGATGATCTTCTAAAAAAATACAACACAGGAGGACGGAAAAATGAAATATTCATTGGTAAAGAGGATCTTGATAGCAGCATTAACGGGCAGCCTTTGTATCGGAGCAACGCTTATGGTTTACGCAGCTCCCACCGGACAGGGCCGCGGCGGAAGAATGGGACAGCAGGCCGGTACTGAAAGCACGGAAAACTCCGATGCCGGCATAGACAGTGAAAGGCCCGGACTCCCGGAGAGAGCGCAGAAGGGTGAAAGACCTGAGCTTCCCGAAGGAATGCAGGAGGGTGAAAGACCTGAGCTTCCCGAAGGAGTGCAGGAGGGTGAAAGACCTGAGCTTCCCGAAGGAATAAATGAGGGTGAAAAGCCTCAGCTTCCCGAGGGGACTCAGGAAGGAGACGGCACCGCTGTTTCAGGAAACTGCGCTAAAGGCGGCAGGGGAAAAGGCGGCAGAATGGGCCGGATGGGACGTCCGGAGGGCATGGTCAATATCAGAGCCTATGCGGATGCACTTGAAGGGATCACCGATGAGGATACCAAAGCTTCACTGCAGGGGTATGTGGATACCCTCGAAAACGCTCTGAAGGCAGAGAGAGAAGCTCGAAAGAGCGACAGCGGACTTACGGAAGAGGAGCTTTCATCTTATAAGACCGCAGTGACTGAGGCCTCTGATGCTCTTAAGAACGCATTTGAAGAAGCCGGCATTGAGGTAAAGGAAGATACCCGGTTTAAGGAAAACAAGGGTCAGCAGCCCGACGGAGTGTCCGGCAACCGCGTGAAAAAAGATAAGGGAAGCGCTTCGGCTGAGGGTGAGGCAGAGCAGTCGGTTAATAAGGACAGCGGATCAGCTGTACAAAGAAAGACAACCGATAAGACTGCGGCAGAAGATAACGGGACAGAGGTGTCCCAAAACCAGGGGGCAGCGAGGACACAGAGGTCACAAAAGGCGGCTGCTTCCGATGACAATAACGCCTGGAAGAGGATAAAGAGCTGGATTTCTGATCTTTTTTAGGAAAGGAAGGCTCAAAGATGCATGAATGAACGACACTAAAGCGGCAAATGAAAGAGCACTGAGAGCATCGACGGGATTAGAGGAGCTGGATCGCTTTCTTACGGAGGAACAGCAGCATATACTGCGCCTTGCCGGAAAGGTACTTGGCAAAAAGATATCTCCGGGAGATGAAGAGTATTCCGTGGCTCTCAGTGCGGTATCGGAGGCGGTAAAGAGCTATGACGCTGATAAAGGCGATTTTTGGACATATGCCGCTTATGTGATCAAAAGCAGGGAAACAAATTACTACAGGAAGAATGCGAGGACGGCGGAGCATGAGTTTCCCGTGAGCCCTGAGCTCTTTGAAGGAGATACGGCCGAGGATGAGGCGGACAGGGCTCTTGGCAGGGATATTAGCGATAAGACTGCCGTCTTCGTGGACACGGCTCTGAGGGACGAGCTTGATGAGCTGGACGGGGTTTTGCAGGAATACGGCATAGATTTCTACGATCTGGTGGAATGCTCTCCCAAGGCAAGGAAGTCAAAGGAGTCCTGTGCGGAGGTGATAAAGGCCATATTCACCCCTCCGCCGCTCATGAATGAGATCATAAGGACAAGACAGCTTCCGATAAAGAAGATAATTGAAAGAAGAAATGTGTCAAAGAAGCTTATAGACAGGCACAGGAAATACCTGATAAGCTCTGCTGTCATACTTGCGGGAGACTACCCCGGGATAGCAGAGTATCTGCCTTTTAAAAAAGATATTGAGGATCCGGAGAAACCATGAAATATGTCGTAGTGAAGCTGAAACCGAATATGGCGGCCGTGCTGGATGAAAACGGCGGATATCATGCGATAAAGGACAGGGGCTATCAAAGAGGCCAGATCCTTGAGATGACGGAGCCTGAGCTTAAGCGTGAGGAGATAAGGCAGAAAGGCTCTCCGCAGTTTTCAGGCTTTGTAAGAGCTGCCGCAGCCATCGTCGCTGTAGCGATAATAGGAGGAGGGGTTACTTCCTATGCTGCCCCCGTAAGTACCGTGACTCTTGACGGTGCTTCCTCAGTAGAATACAGCCTCAATATGTATGACAGGGTAGTGGGAGTGTCTGTGCCGGATGCCGGGGAGGATGAGAGCTTTAAGAGGGGAATATCGAAGTTTTCAAAGGAAGTGAAGGGAATGAAGATAGGAGAGGCTCTGGACTATACGGCAGACAGATTTGAAGACGATATACTGAGAGAGGATGAGCATGGCAATCCTCCGGATATAAAGGTTTCGGTGCGAGGCCTCAAGAAGAAGAACAAACACCTTCACGACGAGCTGGATCGCAGGACTGACGGTATAAAGAAGAGAAAGCCCAGGAGAAAGCCGGATGGAAAGCCTGACAAAAAGCCGGAAAAGAAGCCTGGCAGCAAAGATGGTGCACCGGGCGTCTCAGACGATTCATATAAACTGTAGGCTAAACATCAGGTGTCAAGGACATCATCGATCTTATTAAGAAGCTCATCCTTTCTTACAGGCTTTACGAGAAAGCCGGAGGGATGAAGGTTCAGGGCGCTCATCACCATGTTCCTTTCGGAATTTCCGGTAAGGAAGATGACCGGAGTGCGCTTATGGCTTGGCATGTTGCGGATGAGCTGCAGGGTCTGGGGACCATTCATCTCGGGCATGAAGCAGTCGAGCAGGATCAGATCCACCTTCTGCTTTTCAAGGAATTTAAGAGCCAGCATGCCGGATTTCACACAGTTCACTTTATAAGATGAGTCAAGATGGGACTTTACAAGCTTCAGGGCTACAGGATCATCATCCACTACCAGGATACTGTAGGATTTTTCCGAGGTGGCGCAGAGCTTATCAATGGCAAGCTTGATGTCCGAATAAGCCGCATCCTTTGCCACGGTAGCATCAGGACCGGGCTTCACATGGAGCTTGAAGGTCGCGGCATCATTTTCGTCAGCAATGAGGAGCATGGGAACGCTTAAAAGATCCTCATTCTCCCTCAGGTCTATCACACCGAAAAGCTTCGTCCTGGCCACAGCCTCAGCATAGACTACTATGCAGTCGGGACGCCCTATGGTCAGGTCGCTTAAGAGATTTGTATTAGTCATCAGTATGCCCTGCACCTTGTAGTATGTCTCAAGAACATTAACAAGGTCGTGCATCTTCTGAGTGTTTGAAGAAACGATCATTACTCTTTTCATGGCTTCTATGATAGCATAGGATCATATATGCATCAAGGGTTTGAATACTCCGTATCAGCCCATCTTTTTAAGGCGCTTTTCCTCGTACATTATCTGATCTGCCCGCCTTACCACATCATTTACGGAGTGGTCGCGGCCGGGATCGTATACCGCAATTCCCATTGATAGATGAACCTCTTCCCAGCTGTTTGCCGCGGAAGCCGAAATATCGGACAGTTCCTTCTTGATCCTTGCTGTCAGTTCCTCCCTGCTGTCAAAATCCTCGTTCCTGAGTATTACGGAGAATTCATCTCCGCCGATACGGAAAACAGGACTTCTTGAGAATACAGTGCAGATAAGATGGCTTGCTGTCTTTATATAAAGATCGCCCTTGTCATGGCCGTGGGCATCATTTACGAGCTTAAGATCATCACAGTCAAAGACACCTATCGCAAAGCCGGTATTACAGGATCCCTTATCGAGCTCATCCTGCAGCTCGTCAATATAAGCAGTGAAGGCGCCCTTATTTTTCACCAGGGTAAGAGAATCCACATATATCTGCCTGTTAAGTCCTTCAATATGATCCCTCATATTATATGCCAGATGCTTGAAGGTTTTTGTAAGCCTTCCAAGCTCATCATCCTCAACGTAATTCAGCTTTATATCATAATCATTGGCATCGATCCGATTAGCTGCTTCGGTAAGCTCTTCAAGCGGTTTCGTGATCCGCTTTGTATATAGCATTGTGAAGATGCTTGCCAGCACCAGCACCTCGGTGGCAAGGATCAGAATATTGCATATAAGAGCCTGCCAGTTTCCGTCAGTCTCCGAGACAGGCACGGTCACATTGAGCCGCATCCCGTTGCCGAGCTGCAGCCAGGCGGCTTCCTTTTTTACCCCTTCAAAAGTGTAATAAACAAAGGTGCTGTCGCTTAACATTCCTTCGGGGATGACCGGCATGGTCTCCGGAGTAAGCGAGGAGACATCGATGCGGGGATGATAGAAGAGATTGCCTTCGGAGTCACTCAGGAAGGCATAGCCGTTTTCATAGAGCCTTATGCTGTCCACCTGTTCAGCCATTACCGAGTAGTCTATCTCTATGCCTATGACGCCGATGAACTGTCCCCGCCAATAGATGGGTACATTGTAGGAGATGACGCGCTTGTCAAGATTGTCCGTGATATAAGGGGGAAGCCAGATGGATTCGCCCTTGTATTTGGGCACGGTAAACCACACAAGCTTTGAGGTGTCGGAGGTATCGTATTTTGTTATATCCGTGACGGCATGCTCCCTAAAGCCTTCCCCGTCAAGATCCGTGTACCAGAAGCCCTTAACGGTGTCCGAGACCTCGGGATCGATACGGTAATAATAGGTCAGAACGCCGTTGGTCTTGGACGCCATTTCATCGAAGTATTCCTCCACCCGTTTGACATGATTGCCAAGGGTTACATTATCAAGGCCTTCGATATCATCCTCGGCAAAGGAAGCAACCCTTTCCACGGATCTTTGCACGCTGTTGAAGTAATAGTCCAGATTCCTCTCGCCGGTCTCGCACAGCAGCAGGAGAAGCTGGTCGGAATCACGCCTCTCGTTTTTCCTGATAAATATGACGCTTAAGATCGCTACAGTAGTGACGGCAACTATGACCACACATAACGTCATGACCGTTATTCTTGTTCTCAGAGAACGCATAGGCTCAGCTCCTTTCAGCGAGGTCTTTCGTTTCCTTAAGGATTATCCTCGTTTCAAAATCCGAATGGTGCAGAGGACGGGAGAAGTAATATCCCTGGACCACGGTGCAGCCCAGCTCCTTTAAGAGCGATATCTGCGCCTGGGTCTCCACACCCTCGGCTATCACCGGGATATTCATGTTTTTTGCTATACCAAGGATAAGTGCCACAAGCTGTGTATCCTTTTCATCATGCTCGATATTCTGCACGAAGGTTCTGTCCATTTTCAGCACGTCTATAGGCATGGCGGAAAGCATGCTGAGAGAAGAGTAGCCGGTGCCGAAATCGTCCATCTCTACCGTAAAGCCCTTTCGGTGCAGCTCCTCCACTACCCGTATTACCTGATCGGCATTCTCGGTATAGGCTGATTCCGTGACCTCGAGCTTTAAGGTGTCAGGCTTCAGTCCGTTCTGCTCAAGTATACTGTTTAGTGTATTCTCAAGCTCGGGATCGAATACGTCCACTCTTGAAAGATTGATGGAAACCGGGATGGTGACTCCGTACTCGGAGCGCCAGCGGGCAACCTGTCTTGCAGCTTCATCCCAGACATATTTATCTACCTCGCCTATCTTTCCGTTGCGTTCGAAAAGCGGTATGAAGCTGTCCGGAGGTATCATTCCGAGCTCGGGATGCTGCCACCTTATAAGCGCTTCTGCGCTTACAAGAGTAGGAGGATCAGTCTGGATATTATATTTCGGCTGGTAATAAACCTCAAACTGGAAATTATCGAGGGCATTCCTCAGATCGTTCAGGAGCCGCTGGTCCTGAAGCTCCTTGTCCCTCATCATCTTATCGAAGATTATAAGATGCTCTTTATAATGCCCTCTGGCCATGCTGCAGGCAGCCCTTGCCCTGTCAAACTGCTGTATGGGTTCAAGTCCGGATTCCCAGGGCATGACGCCCATCCTGAGTCTTATGCTTGTATTGGGGGCGAGCTTATCCAGTCTGCCCTGCAGACGGAGAAGCAGAGGACTGTAATCATTTATATGCCTGCAGTATATGTCAAAACGGTCTGCCCCGAACCTTCCGGCTATGCCGTCGTTCTCCCTTGCGATATCCAGAACCTCCGCTCCCAGAGTGGTAAGGACGGAGTCACCGAAGCTTCTGCCGTTTAAGGCGTTTATGGAATGGAACTGCTCGATATTAAGCACTATGGCATCATAGGGGATCACGGGACGGGAATGATACATCCTGTCTGCATAGTGGAAGAAATAATCACGGTTGTACAGTCCTGTCAGATCGTCGGTCTCAGTCGCTTTGATGAGCTTTTTTGCCCGTTTTTCCATGTGCATGCTCCGGATCATGAGAAACAGGATGATAACGACTACCACGGCAATAATGGCAAGTATTAAAGACAGATTATCGATAAGGACGTCCTTAAGCCCCAGCTTCGCATCCTCCGTTATATAGTAGGAGAGGGCAGAGTCCACAGTGGAGGAGGGGATGATGCCCGCCGTTTTTGCAAGGATCGAATAAAGCTCGGTATTGCCTTCGGAAACGGCAAAGCTGTAGTCTATGCCCGTGCCCGTGGCGAAGGTCGCAAGATGGTATCTTTCACACAGCCTTGAGATATTATTATATCTGTAGCTGCTTATCAGTACGCAGTCTGCCACACCGTCTGACACGGCCTTCAGGCATTTTTCCGTATCTTCAAAGTATATCCTGTGCCATTTGGGATAATTGTCCAGAAGAAATGCGTCATAATTGGAATTTCCTTCATTTACCGCCACCACCACGTAATCTCTTTTGGCAAAGAAGGCAAGATCTGCCTGACGGACCACAGCGTAGATATCGGTCCTCATGATGGAGGGAGTCATAAGGATATGAAGCTCCTCACCGTCATAGGAGGT
>CACZNY010000443.1 GCA_902782655.1 uncultured Lachnospiraceae bacterium | reverse complement strand
TCCGGCCAGTTCTCTGCCGAGATAGCTCACGAGGATCGCGTCCTGTCCCATGAGAGCACCGATAAGCTTCATCCGCTCTCCTGTATCCTCTGCGAATAAAACCCTGCGCCATTCGTTGAACTGCCACGCGACCGGATTCCTGCCGCTTTGCTCCAAAATACCGTCCGCAGTCTTCTTCGCAATAGCTGCCTCATCGCCGTTAAGCTCATCCGGATCAAATATGATCCGCATATTTGCGATGCTCGCATTCTGAAAAGTATAAGGAGCATCAAACAGGTTTCTTGCGTTGACCGGCATGCGGACTGAAACGTGATCGTATCCTTTGGGGAAGGCTGCCGACAGTGCCTTCAGGCTCAATACCGTAAGCGCCGTCTGGCCGGAAGCATTCCATTTCCCGCAAAGCTCCTTAAAGCCTGCATATGGTATCTTAAGTGTGAATGACTCGCGCTCACCTTTATCCCCGCTCATCTGAAAGCAAAGATAATTTCCGCCAGGCATCGATGATATACGGTAATCTTCTGATACAGGAAGCTCCATAGCCATCAGCTCCCTGTCATAGCCGGGCTCATTTGAAAAATGATAAGTCCCCTGCTCCATCCCGAAATAATGGTCGAGGAGAGTCCTCGCCGCCCAGAATATCCCGCAGCCATCAGTAAGGGCATGAGTGACAGCCGCCGTGATGCTGTCCCCTGTATAGTACACTAGCGCCGAATGCGAATTGTTCTCCTGTGTATTGATATCCTGCGACATATGATCCAGAAGCACAAGCGGCAACGGGTTCTCTTCAAGCTTCAGGAAGAGCCCCTCGTCCTTTACCACATTATAGGTAAGAAAGGGACAATCCTCTGCCGTCTCCCAAAGCGCCTTCTCTAATCTCTCCGGTTCAACCGGACTGTCAAGCTTCACCCTGATATGAGGGTTTGCCTCCACAAGATGACGGTTCTTATCCGACATACCTATGAGCGATCCGGAATACAGTCTTGGATCTTTGATCATGGGAATACCACTCCTATGTTGTTCTGTTTTCTGTTCTTTTCTACGGCTTCCGCCTTAATCCCTTCTTTTTCCAGTTCTTCTAAATAGGCATCGATAACGGGGGCATTTTCACTCCCGTGGAGCACTGATACAAAGAACCTGCCGTTTTGCGCAAATATCACCGTGCCGCTCCTGTTTGATACCGAATCCAGGATGAGATCTGCGACGTAGCTTTCCATCCCGGGCACATCGAGTTTTCCGACATAGCTGACCAGCGCACTTGGCACCATGTCTGCTATCATGGAATTCTTAATATAAAACCGTATCTTTTCTTCAAGCGTCGGCAGCTTATCCATCTCTGTCAGTGTATCACGTTCCTTTATGAGCAGCCTGTCTGTCGCTCCGGGATCCTTCTGCTCCTTTATCATGCTCCTTCCCTTCATGCAAAGGGCTTCGGTATCCAGCTTACTGTCCTCCCCTGATATCACGAAATGCAGGAATTTGGTGACAAGCGACATGCTCTCCGATATGCCGTATCTGTCGCTCACATCACAGGCGATGCCCATATCGATGTAGTCAGGTACCTCCTTAAGGCAGCTCACTATAGCCCTGTAGTAGATAACTGCAAACCACACGGCAGGAGAAGCCTTGCAGGCCTTTACCCGCTCTATCACCCGGTCTTCATCCAGCGTGACAGTAGTCCTGAAGAAGCCCTCCTCTCCGCCTCCCTTCAGTCCGTTCTCCAGTGCAGAGGGCAGGATGGGCTTTATTACGGGAGAAAATCCCGGCCAGAGTACCGGTGTATCATCCGGGATCTTATCGAAGGGCTGGATCAGCTCCTCTCCGGGTCCGCACGGCTCATAGGGCTTCCTTACGCCCTCCCACCCGGGCTCTGTGCCGTAACGGTCCGTGACATACTGATACAAAACGGTAAGGCACCATCTCAAAAGGCCCCGTCCCCCGCCGAGATTGTGGAGCAGAGTGAAATAAATACAGTCCTCCTCATAGTCAACGCAAAGCAGATGCCCGTTCATCTCATCACTGCCGAATAAAGGCATGGGATATGACGTCTTCATGACAGGGACCGGGAGCGGATTATCCTGAAGCACAAAGGTGCCGTTATCAACCGCGATCTTTTTCTTAAGATAGGGATAACGCTTCATGGCACTCTGCACCGATCTTAGCAGTATATCCCCGTCCACGGTATCCTTCATCCTGAAGCGGTAGCGCATGGACAGCGCCCCGACAACCTTCATCATGTATAAAAGTCTGGTGTTATAATCGATCATATTTTTTAAATCTCCGTTTTTCCCAAGCTCAGGCTGTGCTCTGCTCATACAGTCTGCTGTATGCACCGCCAAGCCTTATCAGCTCTTCATGTGTTCCGCTCTCGATTATCCTTCCGTGATCGAGGACCAGAATGCAGTCGCTGTTCTTTATGGTCGACAGTCTGTGCGCTATCACAAAGGACGTCCTTCCCTTCATAAGGTTATCCATCCCCTCCTGTATGAGGCGCTCTGTCCTCGGATCTACGGAGCTGGTAGCTTCATCAAGGATCAGGATCGGAGTGTCTGCGGCAACGGCTCTTGCGATATTCAGAAGCTGCCTCTGTCCCTCCGCCAGACTTGAGGCATCATTTGTGAGCACGGTATCATATCCGTCAGGAAGTCCGGTTATGAAATCATGGGCATTCGCCGTTTTGGCAGCCTCTATGCATGCTTCATCCGAAATACCGGGATTCCCGAAGCGGATATTGTCGTATATCGTACCCGTGAACATATGTGTATCCTGCATGACAAGACCTATCAGATGCCTCAGATCCTTCTTATCTATCGAAAACACAGGATGTGAATCTATAAGTATCTCACCGCTTTCGATCTCATAGAACCGGTTGAGCAGATTGGTTATCGTGGTCTTCCCTGAACCCGTGCTTCCCACTATGGCTGTCTTCTGCCCCGGAAGGGCAGTAAAGCTTATATCATTCAGCACCCGGATACCGGGCACATAGCTGAAGTTCACGTTCTTCAGCTCTATCCTTCCCTCAGGCTTCTCACCGCTTAGGGAGATATCTCCGTCATAGCTCTCCGGCTCCTCATCGATAAGGTCAAATATCCTCTCCGCCCCGGCAAGCGCCGTCACGATCGAATAAAGCTGTCCCGAAGCCAGGATCACCGGAACATTCATGGTCTTTGCAAGGCTTAGGAACGCGATCGTCTTTCCGATCGTCATGCCTCCCCATCCGTTTATCACAAAGACCGCGCATAATACAGCAAACGGCAGATAGAATATGAGACTCCCGGCCTGCATGTTCAGGGCAGTTATTATCCCCGTATACTTTATGGCTTCAAAAGCGCTCTTCCTCAGCTCCTCATTCTTTTCCTTGAATTCCCGGATACATTCCTCTTCCCTGCCGAATACCTTTACCACCTTCTGCCCGCTTATGATCTCCTCCGTAAAACCGTTAAGGCTTCCGAGATCCTCCTGCTGCTTTGTGTAATAACCTCTGGCTGAGGTCAGGATCTTCATGCTTGCCCCGGTGACAACAGCCAGAAGTAAAAGAGCCAGCAGTGCTAACGGGATGTTCAGGAGCAGAAGCACGATGATTATCGCCACTGCTGTGAGAACAGCAGAAAAAAGGTATGGTATGCCCTGGCTCAGCATGAGCCGCATCGCATCTATATCGTTGGAATAGATGCTCATAATCTCTCCCCTGGTATGGGTATCAAAATACTTCAGCGGAAGCCTCTCCATCTTCTCAAAGAGATCCTTCCTTAGACTGTACAGGATATCATGTGACAGCCCGGCTGCCGTACTTCCCTGCAGATAAGTCGCAGCCCCTCCCAGGACAAAGAGTACCAGCATGCCGCCAAGCGCGGAAAGAAGGGCCTTGAAGCCTTCCGTTTTATCTTCCATGTCGATCAGAGGAGTGATATATCTGTCCACGAGCTCGGACAGGAATGCATACACCAGCACCGATGTCAGGGACGAGATCACGACACAGGATAAGAGGAGGATGAAAAGCCCTTTTCTGTGCGATGTTATGTATCTTATTAGTCTTTTAAGTGTATCCTTCATAGCATCCTCTTTAAGATACTCCGCAGAGATCCCTGTATATCCCGTTTGTCTTTATCAGCTCCTCGTGGGTACCGAATCCGT
>CACZNY010000442.1 GCA_902782655.1 uncultured Lachnospiraceae bacterium | reverse complement strand
TTCTATGAAATAATCAACAAGGAGCAGCGTCCCCAGTATCATGAGCAGGACGTTCCAGTCTATCGCCGAAGGTACCTTTGCAAAGGGAAGTATCCCCAGCACTACGAAGATCACCGCTGCAGAAAGAGCCACTATCGCCCTCCTTTTAGGCAGGGCTATCAAAAGCACGTACATTAAAACAAATAAAATGATAGCGGCCGTTTTCATAATTATTCCTCCAGTTTCAGCCTATCTCGGGCATCAGAAGCCCCATGCCCGTGTCATACATATTTCCCTTCACCTGATCCATGAGCCAGTCTGCCATGGTGATATTATCGCTTTTTTTTGAGGCGAAGGTCGTTTCCTTCAGCGCAGTATGCACCGTGCCTCCCTTGCCCACCGCTAAAGGCAGCATGGGCCAGTCAAAAATATAGAAATGAAAATCCTCAGTTATCCGCTTCAGCTGGCCTGTCATAAATACAAGCTGTTCATAAAAAGCCTGCTGTACGTCCCTGTCGGTCTTGTACTGCCTGGTCATTATGTCATTATAATAAGAGCTCAGCAGGTAATCCCTTATGCTGCTGGCGTACAGGTACCTGAACCTGCTGCCGTATTTCAGATAAAGGGTCTCGTACCAGTCGACCGTGGGATTGTCGCTGTGAAGCCTGGAAATGAAGCTCTCATCCGCCTTCCAGACCTCCCTTGCCGTCTTCTTCCAGTCCTTATAAAGAAGCTGTCCGCTGTCGGAGAGCAGGGTTATGTCACTGCACTCCGGGTAGTAATCATCAGCTATCTCTCCGGCAAGCGCCGGAACCGCAAAGGCTCCGGCGGAATTTCCCGCCACAAGGAGCCTCGAAGGCTTCGGAAAAAGCTTCACGGCGACCTTCATGGCCTCCTGAAAGTTCTTATGTCCCGAGAAATGAAGGATGGCATCCTCTCCGTCCTCGCTCTTGTATGAGAATTCACTGTTCCCTATATGGAAATCCCCGGTGGCATAGGTCACTACGACAAAATTCCACTCCGCAAAGGGATTGGAGGAATTCTTCGTATTCGTGATGCCTATGTTTATATTCATAAGCTGGGTAAAGGGCCGCAGATTATTCCAGTAGAAATTGGGAAGCCCCGCTGCCACCTTTCCTCCGGTCACAGGGCGCGCCGCGGTGTACTCATTCCATGCAACTCCCCCTCCTGACAGGATGATGCAGAGATCGTTGCTCCTTCCCTTGCTGATATAGGTGTGATAGCCGCTTCCGTCACCTGAGATACCTTCGGGAAGCGGAACCCTGTACCAGCGCATTTCCTCAGGCTCCTTTGTAGGATCAAAGATATCAAGATCCGATACCTCAAGCCTGTTCTGCACTGTCTTTCCTATTTTATTCTCTATGCCGTCCCCCATCATGGAGACTATCTTCTTACCCCGGCTCACCGGGACCACCTTCTTACTCATTATCCGTCCTCATCAAAAGTTGAACCGCCTGCCTAAAGCGGCCTTCAGGTCATTATACTGGAAAACCAGCACACCGGCCATTAGTATCAGATAGCATGCCGTTATGATTATCGCAGGCAGCACCACGGGATTCAGCCCGTAGTGTATGGGTATGAACTGAAGCAGGGAAGCGATGGTATTGAGCGCTATATACTGCACGAATTCACTGGCCCGGAGCTTTGTCGCGAAGGCTATCAGTATGGTAATGATCCCCAGTCCCAGCAGTATGAAGGGTGTGACCCAGGCATAGGACCAGCCGTGCATATTTGTCATGTGATCCACAAAGGTAACGACAGCTATGGCTACATAAGCCTCTGCGGTAAGCAGCTTTATTATATTGCTCCTCAGGTACATCACCCACAGGAAATCAAGCCAACCCACGAAGATCCCCACCATCACGAAGACCACCCACTGCGATTCCTTTCCAAGGAGCCACCATACTGCTCCGCAGCTTATCTCCAGCGTAAGGAATAAAAATGTAATGATCTTGGCGAGAGTGAAGGAGCTTATCCCCCGCTCAAGGACGGGAAAAGCTTCTGTCCCCGCCATTTCAGGGATCGACTTCCCCTGAGGCACGTCCGCCGTTTTTCCCTGGCATAAGGGACAGCACTGTTTTTCCCCTCTTATTACAATGTCGCATTTAGGACAATATGTCATCAGCGCTTCCTCTTCTTCCCCCTTTTTTCAGGCTTATCATCTCCTGCCGTATCCTTTGCGGCCTCTTTTTCCGCATTCCTTGCACCATGCTTCTCCCTTTTAGTCTCCGGGAGAGCGTCATGGTCGTTGCTTGCAAGCTCCACCTCCACGCCGAGCGATACCAGCCTTCTCAGGAAATTGCGCATCACATCGTGGGTGGAGTACGGCGAAACCTCACCAAAGACCATTTTGTCACCGAAGGAGCTTATGCACACCTGCTGTGAGGGAGCCGCCATAAATGCAGCAAACCTGTCTATATAAGGCGCAAGCTCCGCAGGCATATCTATCCTTCCGAGATTCGAGAGCGTGGTGGTCACTCCTCTTTTAGAGCGGCTGTTGAAGAAGGCTATCACTATATCCTTGAGCCATATCGGCACCATCTTTATCGCAAGGTGATCCTCAAAGGAGGCAAAGGTATTCATTATCCTCTCTACGCTCTCCTCCTTAAGCTGCTCCTCGTACTGCTCCTTCACGCTCTTTATCACAGGCTCTATGCTGCCGTCATAGTCCCTGGGATAATATACGATGGTTATCACACCGAAAAAGTTCCTTGTGGTACGGGAATCAAAAAACTGTCTCAGATTCACAGGCACCGATATGACCACCGGCCTCTCCCTCTCCCTGAGGCTCATGGAATCAATGATAGCCTGGATATAGAGTGAGGTGGTGTAGACTCCTACCGTGGTATTATTCTCCTTTGCAAGGGCTATTATCTTTTTTGCCGATACCGCGCCCTCTACAAGATGCGGCAGGAGGTTTTCGTCCTTTTCCCCCGTTATCTGATGAGCCTTCCCGACGGAAATGCTTCCCAGCTGCTTAAGCTGTTTTGAAAGCTTCTGCTTCATGTAATACTGATCGAAGGC
>CACZNY010000441.1 GCA_902782655.1 uncultured Lachnospiraceae bacterium | reverse complement strand
CGGTCCCAAAGCTTTTCGTGAGTGTTCCGGTATCAGTATTAAGAAATGCGATATTATCTCGCCGGAATTCGGCTGGTATACTCATGGAGTCGATATGAATGACTGTAGGGCCGTGGGCGGGTATTTCCTTATGCAGGCGGATAATATCAGGCTTGAAAAGGTTTGCCTTAGTGGTAAGTATACATTTATAAACAGGCAAAATAAGCCTTAAAGCTTCAATCATAAAACGTGCAAAACCGAAAGCATTGAGAGGGACATGATATGAGGAAATTCAAGCAGATCTTTTCTGTAATCCTTTCGACCGCCATGATCTTTACGGGAGCCCTGCCGGCTTTTATTCCTGCCGATACAGTCAGGGCTGATATTATCAGCCCTGAGGATGAAGAATATGCGGAGGGAAGGGTCATAGTCTGCGTACAGGAAACCGATAAGCCGGACATAGATGCTGATGGTGAGACCCCGGGGCATACCATGCTTTCCCTGCCGTCCTCTGAAAATGACAAAACCGGCGAGTCCTTACTGGCAGGAGCTGTTGAGCTTATGGATGTAAGTGATGCCTGTAATAAAATGGCAGCCGGACAGGAAGAAGGTCTTGCAGCGGATGGGGTAAGCTCTGACAGACAGTCCTCAGCAGACAATAATGGCAGGATAAAGACAAGCCTCAAGGTTATAGAATCCGATGAGTACAGCACACAGGAGCTTATAGACAGACTGTCTGCTCTGCCCCAGGTCGTTTTCGCAGAGCCGGACTATCTGATACATATATGTTCCCCTGATGATCATGAGAAGGAAGACATCCTGTCCGGTTCAGACGGCCGTGATGATAAGGATGCAATATCCTACTCAGATATTCCGCAGGAGGATGCAGCATCCCGCCCGGATGATCCGGTTGGTGAGAACATCATATCCGGTCCGGACGGTCGTGACGGTGAGGATGCAATATCCTACTCAGACGTTCCGCAGGAGGTTATAACATCCCGCTCAGAGGTTCCGCAGGAGGATACACCATCCTACCAAGATGTTCCGGATAGCGAAGACATCCTATCCGATCCGGACGACCGGATAAGCGGCACCCCGTTTTATGCTGCAGATGCGCAGGAAGATATACCGGATCTTACAGACCATCAGTATTCCTTTGGAAATGCTCCCGGCGGTATAGATGTACCGGGCTGGAATGATCCTGATAATAAAAATGCGGCTGGCACTGTGGTAGCGGTAATTGACTCCGGTGTTAATTATGATCATCAGGATCTTAAGGATATCATGTGGGATGAAGGCCTTGAATACAACGTCCTGAAAGAAATGGGCGGTGGAAAATACGGCTACTGCAGCTTTACTGATCCGGGCTATCATTCCGACGATCCGAAGGATGATCATGGACATGGCACCTTATGTGCAGGAGTTGTGGCCGCCGGCTGGAATGGTCTTGGCATCAGCGGAGCCGCGAACGGAACAAGGATCATGGCGGTAAAAGTGTCCAATTACCGGGGATATACATATTTTTCTTATATACTGGACGGCCTGAATTATATCCTGCAGGCCAAAAAGGCAGGCGTCAATGTTGCAGCCATAAACTGCTCCATGGGTTTTGCAAATATCTTCCCCTCTTTGGAAATTGCGATCCGCGAGCTTTCCGATAACGGTGTAGTATCTGTTTTTGCCAGCGGAAACGAAAGTATTAATTCAGATTATTTCATGAATACGACCAATGTACTTTCATATACTCCGGGAGGTCTTACAGTAAACTCATGCGACAGGCTGAATCTGAAAAGCGGCTTTTCCAATACGGGAATGCGTACAACAGACCTTTTCGCTCCTGGCACCGCCGTACTGTCAACCTACATCAACGGCAAATATCCTCCTGCGTTTTTATACCGGCCTTCAAAAGATCAAAAGGGCGTTTTGATGTCAAATGATTACGAGACCATGGAGGGGGGATACTTTGAAACAGCTGCGGCCGGGGAAGATTTAGATGTTTCTCTTTCAATTGAGACTGATCCGGAAACAGAGGAAAATCATGAACTTAAGGCTTCCTTTGATATTTCGGGTAAAGAAACATACGAGGAATGCTCTCTTATATCATTTACCCCCCGGGATACGGTTCCTGAGATCGCAGGCCAGACGGATACTGTCAGATTCGTAATGAAATGCCGCACCGATGCGGAAGAAATAAGGCTTGGTGTATCAGTAAAAACAATTTGGGGGACATTTTCCATGCCGAGTATGGCTTACTGTGAGAAATCCATGGAAAGTATTTCCTTCAAGCTTCCCAAAAGCATGGATATGACGTCTCCTCAGATAAGACTTTACGTACGCCGTACAGATATAACAGATCCTTCACGGAAAATAACTGTATGGCTTGATGACTGCTTTCTGTCTACAGATACCGTTGATATACCTTATATGGTAGAAAGTGGCACGAGCTTCTCTGCTCCCGCGGTAGCCGGTGAAGCAGCCATACTTGCCTGCGCTTTTCCGAATGACAGCGCTGAAAAAAGGGCTGCAAGGATAATGGGCAGTGTCAAAAGGTGTGATCAGTATAAGGGGCTTTGCGTATCGGGAGGACTTGCGAATGTAAGAAACGCTCTTAATGGTGACTACATGCCCGTGGTGAACGATATAAGCAGCACTCCGGACGGGCAGCTTGCCATATCGGGTTATTTCTTTGGAAGCATGGCAGCAAGCAGGGTGAAGCTTACCCAGTACGGCACGGATCATGATTGCGT
>CACZNY010000440.1 GCA_902782655.1 uncultured Lachnospiraceae bacterium | reverse complement strand
GGATATCTGGATGATGTGACCGGGGTATATCAGACTCCGCAGGGGTACTATGTGAAGGATGAGGATGTGGATGAGTTTGATAAAGAGTTTCCGCCCAAAGAGAAACTGAAGCTGCCGGGACAGATATTTGAATAAGCGTTAGAAATGATTGAGACCACTGCGCAAAGATGGTTTCGGTCTTTGGGCAGTATGCTTGAAGGATACCGGTGAAATGATCGGCGATTGCGGGCTGGACTGTGAGGCTTGTGAGAGACCTGCCGACAAAAATGTCTGTAGTCAAAGTCACGTTTGGTGTGGAACCGAAGGAATATGAGGCATAAGGGGTGTCAGGTGAGGAGGCGCATCTAGATATGAACTATAGGGTTATAGACAAAGAAAAGTATTACAGGAGCGGAGTATTCCGCCATTTTACGGAGGACTGTAAGTGCTCTACTTCAATGACTGCTACGTTGAATGTTGAGCTGCCGGATGGATATCTGCATTTCGCTCCTATCGTCAACTGGGGCAAATACCGCGAGGAAAACGGCAGACTAATGATGCCGGTGAGCGTCCGTCTGAATCATGCCATAGCTGATGGATTTCTCGTTGCAAATGTATACAGGCTGCTGGAAAAGGAACTGGCTGCTTTCAGCAGAAGAGATGGAGGAACTGATTAGCAAATATAAAATATGAACAAAGTAGCGGCTACGCCCGCGTGAGCCGCTACATGCGAATAGTATTTTGTTTTGGGATAAATATGTCAGAAATTAAGGCTTCTCCCCTATCCAAATATTGTATAATCTGTCATCCAGGTAGTGGCGCAGTATCTTATCGTCATCAAGCCCGGTGCCATGATAAAACTCCTCTGCAACGGCTCCCCCTATGGCACAGAGCGTGTCGCAGTCGCACTCCAGACTAAAGACATTGCGGATAAAGCTGATATACGAGCCGCTTTCATAGAAGCATCTTATAGCCACAGGTACACTTGTCATGCAGGTTACATCCCAGGAATAATGCTCCCGGAGATATACCATACCCTTATCTATGGAAAAAATATACTTGTCCGTCGGATACTGTGATAAGACATAATCATATATCTCATCCTTCGTCTTACCATGCTTAGCCATCCATACACATACTGCCGTAACGACTGCTCCCTTGATCCCTTCCGGATGATTGTGGGAGACGGAAGCTGTTTGCTCCGCCTCACGCTTTACCTCCTCCAGGTCATTATAGTATTCACCGATATATGACACTCTCATTGCCGATCCGTTTCCCAGACTGTTATATGGCTTCGGATCCTCGCAGAACATCCACTGGAAAAAGTGTCCGCCATAACCACAGTCCGGATAATAAGCCCCTATCCTTCTCATCTCGCTCTGATAATCTATACCGTTATCTACCGCACTCTTTATCGCAAGACTCATCACGGTATCATCCGTAAACATACATTTCTCCGTATATAATTCGCAGTTTTCCCAATCGAGGTTCCTAGGTCTGTCGAATTCGTACTGCGATCCTGCTATATCTCCCAATAATGCTCCTGTTATTCCCATAGCCACCCCTCCTCACATATACTTCTTTCTCAAAGGTTTTGATATATCTTCTCCCTCTGCTTTCTGCTTCGCCAGCTGCCTTGCTTTTGACTCATTCTGCCTTACACGTCCTTCCGTGGTATTAAAAGCTCTTGCAACTTCCTCGTAGGTATGCCTGCTCTCACCGTTGAAGCCATGCAGCATATTCATCATATTCCTGAGCCTGTCGGGCATATCCGGCAAAGCGGCTTCGATTTCAGCCCGATTTGTCCTTCTGTAGTCCGGAGCTTTGGTTTTCATAGCGGAAAACGCAACATATTCCTTATAATCCTCCCTTATGTCCTCAAGGTTGTCATTATTCTCAAACGCATCAGACATTGCCCTTGGAGAGACAGCTTTCCTTGCAGCACTCACCAGCTGTGTCATGACACCATAATTCAGGGCTGCTCCGTCCGCATCATTCTCGTATCTGACTGCCCTGTTGGCAGCTACCCCAAACCTGCCGGCTACATCTATGGCATCTATGTTCGCCCCAAGGAATATGAACTCCCATCCTTTTTTTGCTTTCTTTTTCTCCACCATCTTTTTTACCTTTTCATAGGTGTACTTCTGGCTGGCATTCTCCATGCCATCTGTAGTAATGATGAATAAAGTCTTTTCCGGTTTATCCTCCTCCGGTAATGCCTTCTGTACCTTTCCGATATGATGGATTGCCCCACCTACGGCATCGAGAAGCGCCGTACACCCCCGGACGAAGTATTCCTTTTCGGTGATAGGCTTTACATCATTTATAGCTATCCTGTCATGAAGCACGGTGCTGTAGTCGTCAAACAGCACAGTCGAGAATATTGCTTCCCCTTCTTCCTTTTTCTGTTTTTCAAGCATTGAATTGTAACCACCAATAGTGTCTGACTCGAGACCGGACATAGATCCGCTTCTGTCAAGAATGAAAACTACTTCTGTGAGATCCTTACGCATAATACAGCCCTCCTTTTCTGCTCCGCATCAATGATGCTTCCCTTTGTTGAGGTCATTATACGTTAAGGGAAAATAAAAACGGTCGCCCGGGAAGCGACCTTTTATTCCTAACCTCAGAGACAAGCGGTATCCTCATTCAGATATTGTTAACAACCCGGGAATATTGTCTCCATCATGGATGATATCGTATAACTTCAAATAAAATCCCTCTACAAATAACATATTTCATACCTGATAAATATTCCGTACCTTTTACGTTTCTATTTTAGATAGAATACTTCTTCATCCTCCAATCGTAAACACGCCATAGTTGCATCAGGATCTACCTCATAGTATGCACAGCCACAATCTATGTCATAATAAATACAGTCTTTATTCCTATCATAGTATTTATATACATCTCCTTGACTGTAGCAGAACTCACCTTTTGCAATTGTAGGCGTATGCCCTGCCACAATCATGCCTCCCTGGATCCCACCGTTAGTTATACTGTCAGCTCTTGCATACAAATAAAACTCCTCTATTGTTTTGTATTTTTCACCTATGTTCTCCATTTTTTCTGCATAGCCTGCGTGTACAACAATACAATCCCGCCCATTGAATCTGTTGCTATATATATATGGAAATGATACAAGCATATCTGCCCATCTGCATAGTTCCTTAAATGTTGTTTTGTTCTTTTTTATAAGAGCTGAAATTGTTCCATAGTAATCGAAAAAAGCGGCAAATTCTGAACCCCTCTTTTTAAGCATATAGGTCACGGTATCAAGGAGTATTCCCGCATCTTCATTAGAATCAGGATCTGTGTCCAGTTCCTCCACTTTGTCTAACTGTCTCATAACATTGACATTCTCAACAAACTCTGCATCATGATTTCCTTTAAGGGTTATCACATTAGGCGGAGCATCTGCCAGCCAGTTTAGCAGCTCACAAGTCTGTGTTCCTCTGTCAACATAGTCTCCGGCCAGAATCAACAGGTCTTCATCGTTCATTTTAAGGAGTTCCAGCATTTGCTGAAACTCCTTATAGCATCCATGAATATCACTTATTACATAGGTTGACATCTATTAGTTCCTTTCCTAAATTGAGATCGGTCTATTCATCCTCGTCTTCTCCATAGAATACATACAAAAGATCAATCCACTCATCGCGGATTGGCAGTCTCCATGTATCAAGTATTCTCTGAGCTGTTCCATTCTGCCGTGCACTTTTAAACGTATTCGCTCCTTCTCGATCATACTGTCCAGCGGAATAAGGCACAGCATATCCACTCATGGACATACCACAGAACGCAGTTAACGCAAAAGAAAGTAACAGCAATACATTGACTGTGGTTGTCAGGATCCGGTAAGCATTATATTTACCTGTAAAGATTGCCGCATACCATTTCCTGTTCAGAACCTGATGGATGATGACAAGCAGCGTCATCCCCATGCCGATCCACTCATGCGCCTGCTCACCGGTCACCTGATACGCCATAAGGCAGAGCAGGAGGATGGTCATGCAGACATCTATACATCGTTTTATCAATACAGTATTCTGTTTTTTCTGCATATGGTCACCCTCCGCATTTCTTTAATGTAGACTGTCGATCCAGGAGCTGATCTCCGCTTCTGATGCGCCCGCGCCAAATCGCTGCCCCTCAAGCCAGTTTCCGCTTCCTGCATTATCCACCAGATTCTTTCCGCTTTTTCCGATACCGCTGCTGCTTGAAGTGCAGAACGGAATGACGGTGATCCCATCAAAGCTGTAGCTCTCCACAAAGGTATCCATGATGCGGGGTTCCTCACCCCACCAGATCGGATAGCCGATGTAAATCGTTGTATATCCGTCAAATGATACGGCTTCACTTCCGATCTCCGGTCTG
>CACZNY010000439.1 GCA_902782655.1 uncultured Lachnospiraceae bacterium | reverse complement strand
TCCAAGGAAGATATCGAGAAGGAGTTCAGCCAGGGCAATTCTCCTCTCAGGGAAAAATTCCTTGCAATGATAAACAAGGCGAGAGATTCCGGGGAGGTGGTAAGCATTGACTTCATACGGGGTAAGAGCTACTGCTTCGCCCAGGTCAGGCGCATAGCCGGCTATCCCGGGGGCAATGCATATCTTTGTATTCTGCAGAATCTTTCCGACAATGCGCTGCTTGCAAGAAACTCCATGCTCTCAGATCATATGAGGAGCCTTTGCTCCATATATGATATGATCACACTGGTGGATCTTAAGACCTGCAGATCCGAGACGATATACAACAGTGTCCAGACGAGGCATGATTACAATGTGAGAAATGCCGCCGAGGAGCTTGCAGACTACGCTGAGCAGGAGATATATCCTGAGGACAGGGAGAAGTTTCTGGAGTTTACCGATCTTAATACGATAGAGCAGAGGATATTGGAAAGTCCTACAAGACATATCTCGGCGCCCTTCAGGACCATGACCTCCTCCGGCACATATCTGTGGTCGCTGTATTCGTTTTTATTCGATGGCGACAGGGAGGACAGAAGGATACTTTCCTGCTTCAGAAGGCTTTCACCGGAGGCTGTGGCAAGACTTCACGGGGATGTATCAACGGAAGCCCTGGATAAGGATACCATTGCAAGGCACAGGGATATAAAGATTTCGCCGGATATCCTCTGGAACAGCTTCAAGAATAATTCGGACACCGGATTCTTCTGGAAGGACAAGAACCGCCGTTTTGTGGGAGTTAATAAAAAATTCCTTGACTATTACGGCTTCAGCTCAGAGGAAGAGCTTATCGGAAAGACGGATGAGGACATAGGCTGGCATGTGGATCCCGAGCCCTATAAGTCTGATGAGGAAAAGGTACTGTCAGGCGGAGGGCAGACCTATCTGGTGCCGGGGACCTGTATCTGCAGGGGTGAGATAAGGAATATACTCGCAAGCAAGATGCCGCTGTACGTGAACGGCGAGATCGTCGGACTCATGGGGTATTTTATCGATGTGACCGACCAGAAGAGCCAGAACATCGAGATACACAGCCTGATCCAGAAGGATCCCATGACGGGCACCGTCAATTTCCTCGGAATGATGGAGTCGCTGCTAAGATATCAGGACGGCTATGCCATGGAGCAGTCCGACTTTGCCATAATGATGTTTGATGTCAGCCACTTTCATTTCTTCAGTGAGAATTACGGGCATGAGTGGAGCTTTGCTCTCCTTAAGGAGATATCTGACAGGATAAGGAACCTGGTGGGAGTGAAGGGCATAGCAGGCAGGCTGTATACGGATCACTTCATGGTGGTGCGCCAGTTTAAGGATAAGAAGGAGATCACTGAGCTGATATCGGATATAAAAAACAGCGTCGAGAGTATACATGAGATAAACGGTGTATCCTGCTCGATCTATCTGTATACGGCTTATTCTTACTTTTCGGAGCATAAGGATCTTCAGGAGCTGTTTACCAGCACGGAGTCGAGGCTTCATAAAAAGAACGATTAAACGGCGGTGCACTAAGCCCGTGAAATACCTGCCATATATGCGGAAGCATTATGAAATCAGGGATTTTCATGGCATTGGTGCGCTAAGGAATCAAAGCAGAAGGACAGGAGTTTGGAATGGATGGATTATCAGAAAACAGAAAGGCCATAGCCGGAGTTGATGAGGAGATTGCGCGTCTGTTTGAAAAAAGGATGAGGCTTTGCGCAGGAGTTGCTGAATATAAAAAAGAGCATGGGATTCCGGTAAAGGACAGGGCAAGAGAGGATTTCCTCATAGAAAAGAACAGAAAGCTTATAGAGGATCCTCTGCTTGAAGAGTACTATGTGGATTTCCTTAAGGGAATGATGGATATTTCCTGCAGATATCAGGAAAGGCTGCTGTCGGGGATGAAGGTCGCCTACAGCGGGGTGGAGGGCTCATTCGCCTATATAGCCGCAAAGACCATGTTTCCCGGGGCTGCGCTTATCTGCAAGAACAGCTTCAGTCAGGCCTACAGGAGTGTAGAGCAGGGAGAATGCGACTGCGCGGTGCTTCCTCTTGAAAACAGCTACGCGGGCGAGGTCAATACGGTGATGGATCTTGCTTTTTCGGGTGAGCTTTTTGTGAATAAGGTCATAGACCTTCCCGTGAGGCATTGCCTTTTGGGGGTACAGGGCAGCAGGCGGGAGGATATAAGGACCGTTATAAGTCATCCCCAGGCTTTGCTGCAGTGCTCTGATTATATTGAAAACCACGGGTATGTGACTAAGGAATTCGGCAATACGGCTCTTGCGGCGAAGAGTGTGAAGGAGACAGGAGACAGGAGCCTTGCGGCCATCGCGTCAAGGGAAACGGCGGGGCTTTTGGGACTTGATATCCTTGACGAAAATATACAGGACAGCGGAGTGAACACCACGAGATTTGCCGTGTTTTCAAGGGCTGCGGATGCCAATAAAGCCTCCTCAAGGAAGGATGAGGAAAGCTTCATTCTGGTGTTTACCGTTAAAAACGAGGCGGGTGCCCTTGCACAGACACTTAACATTATAGGCGCTCACGGGTATAATATGAAAAGCTTAAGGAGCAGACCCATGAAGGAGCTCCTTTGGAACTATTACTTTTTCATCGAAGCGGAAGGGAATGTGAACAGCGTAAACGGACAGGATATGCTGAAGGAGCTTTCGGCTATATGCGCGAGACTTAAGCTCGTGGGCTCCTATCAGACATTCCGCTTTGACGGGAAGGAAGTATGATCGCGTGAGTGAGGTATGAAATGAATCTGGAGTTTAAGAGGGAACTGCCGTCCGCAAGGGTCGTAAAAGAGATGTATCCCCTGTCGGACGAGTCGATGGCAAAAAAGAGGCAGAATGATGCGGCTATACAGGAGGCTCTGCTCGGAAGGAGCGG
>CACZNY010000438.1 GCA_902782655.1 uncultured Lachnospiraceae bacterium | reverse complement strand
TTGGTATCGTTTGCAGCCTGAACCAGCAGTTCTTCCTGACGGTTCAGCATGCTGCTGATCTCATTTAAGGCTCCAGCCGCCACATTGCATAATTGGATGCCTTCATTGATATTTCTGACAGTCTGGTCTAGACCGCGGATCTGCCTGCGCATTTTTTCAGAAATAGCAAGACCTGCCGCATCGTCTGCGGCACGATTAACCCTGTACCCGGAAGCGAGCTTTTCAGCTGACTTCTTCTGGTCATTCGTCACTATTCCCATGTTCCTTGCGCCATTCATTGCCACTAAATTGTGGATGAGGCTGCTTCCGATAACTGTCGGCACTTCTTACTCTTTCTGCCGTGTTTTTACGGCACTGAATATACTAAATAACAATTTTTTATAATTGCTGCACCAAGATGCCTTATCTATATATATCGGCTTAATTTGTGGAAAAATTAAGCGCTGCCATTAGCACGCATCATTCTGCGCAACATCGGCAGCGCTGTATACGGAAATCATTTCAAGTAAGGATATTTCTCAACACTACTGTAATTTCAGCCGCATGTCCGTATATTTCTGAACTTTGTCCTCAAAGCCGATTTTTTTATAGACCGGGTAGCCGTCCTCTGTAGCAAAAAGATCTATGCGGCACAGCTGTTTTTCTTTTCCGTAGGCTACGAGATTTTTCATTAGCTGCGTGCAGATTCCCTTGCCACGGTACGCATCTTCCGTATAAACACTCAGTACCTCGCCGTCAAAGCCGTTAGGCAGGATAGGGCTGGCAGGCTTCTCCACAATAAGAAGATATGCTGCTGCCACAAGCCTTCCCTCCGCTCTCGCCACGAAAGCGACAAGTTCTGTCCCCAGTTTTCTTTCAAAATAATCCGGAAGCTGTTCCTCCATGCACTGACGCTCATGATCACTTACAGACCCAAAATCATCGATCATGTAAGCGATACGCAGGCGGATCAGCTCGGGAATATCGGATTTATCTGCTGTGTCAAAAGTGATATTTTCCATTTTATTCCTCTTTCTTTTTCTTTGAAGTTCTGGTCTGTTCGTATGCCCATGCCGTATATAACGGAGCAGCTGTAAATAAATAAGCGTTTTCCATCATTTCCGTTATCAGTTCCTGTATGGTAAAGGGCTGATATCCATATGGACTGAATTCATCCAGATACTGATCCATTTTGTCCTTCTTTACGGCTGCGAAAAATTTCTTTGTATCTTTATTGGCTGCTGACAGTCTGTCAAGATATTCCTTTGCCTTCTCAATATCCATTTTCATGAAATACAGCATGGAAAGCGGAAGCAGCATCTGCGTCTCTTCATTACTATCATATTTTTTATGAAGTTCCAGTGCCTTCTCCTCCTGCTCTAAAAGTGCATATATATGCATCAGACGATATCTGACACCAAGATTATCATTTTCGGATAAGCGGAGCATTTCTTCACCCTCTGCGGCAGCCGCACCATACATTCCGGCGTCGATCAGGAAATCAACATATTTCATCCTGAGCCTCATATAAGGTCTCGTTTCCAATACACCCCAGAAATTACCTATATAGTCCTCTCCCATGAAGCCCTGCTGTTCCATGATCTTATCGCTGCGTTCAAGCGCTTCTTTCAGTTTCCGGAAATACTCCATAGGTTCGTCTTCCAGATCAACAGCTGCACTTATTGCATCAATATTATCAGGTTCAAGCTCCAGTGCCTTTTTTATATATTTTTCTGCCTTAGACTTGCTGGTTGTATCCTCCGCAAGCTCCAGAAAATCATCTGCCGTTTTGGCAGTTTCCTCGGTAAGAGGATCTTCCATATCCTGATCATGATCATTTATAAAATTCTGCAGCATTTCATTTATCTCGTCTTCACTCTTGCCCTCTTTATTGTTGGCTGCCAGGAAAGCCTGCGCATCCTTAAGTGCTTTTTCTGATTTTCTGCTCATGGTTAACTCCTTTCTTTTGTGGATTAATAGTACATCACTTTTTTCAACATCTAAGAACTATTATATTCCAATGACCCCACTATTGGATATGGTTTTTTTTCCGGCTTTGTGATAACATTTGCAACGGACTAGTCCGAACATTTTCATTTTTTCATTATGAGGAGGGAAAATTATGAAAAAGAAATTCTTAATGGCTGCTGCAATTCTTTCGGTATCAGCAGTTGTCGCAGGCTGCACAAACAACGATGTACCTGCAGAACCCCAGAACGTTGTTGAAGAACCCCAGGACCAGCAGGAAGAGCCGACGGAAGAAACTGAAGCAACAGAAGAAACCGGCGATTCCGCAGAGGAAGCTTCCGGAGTGGATGTTATCACAGGTACCTGGTATGAAACTGATGTGCTGGATTCAAGAACCCTTACTGTCAACAATGACGGTTCTTACGAGCTTGCATACAGAGGCGGCGGAGCTGCTTACGGTACTGTTTCAGTTGAGACAGATGACAATGGCGCAGTTAAGTACTGCTTCTATGAAGAAGACGGAACCCTCTGGGCAGCATTTGACTGCAACGAAAGAGTATCCGACCTTTACTCAGAGGATGACGGCGGTCTCCACTTCGTAGGCAGCGAATATGTTGATGAGAACGAAGACAGCTTTGATACGCTTAATGACTTTGAGGATGCTGAGTTCCTTCACGAGACCAGCGAAGGCGTAGATGCTGAATCATATGAAGGTATGTGGGCCTGTGACAGATGCAGCATCACTATCGAAGATGCTGGTAACGGTGAATACAGCGTATATATCACATGGGCAAACAGTGCTGAGGAATGCGCTGAGTGGCTTTACACCTGCACATATGATGAGTATACAGCAACTCTTGTATGCGACGGAACCGGCACCCTGTCAAATGTGGTTTACAAGGATGACGGAACAGAGGACTACACAGATGTTTATACAGACGGCACTGCTGCATTCATCATGCGCGAAGGCACACTTACCTGGCTTGACATGAAAGAAAATGCCGGAGACGGTATGGTATTTATGCCGTAATTACACGGTACAACCCCAAAAAGATTGATTCACACCCCCTTCGCCCTGAGGCTTAGGGGGTGTTATATGTTACGCGACACTATGAAATCCTATACACCTTCTCTTAGCAATTTCCGTTTCCACAGGTGATGAAAAGTCTTCCGCCAGCAGCACGAAGTTCCTTTCCACGAAGGGGTTGTCGTCGGTATATACCCTTTCGGCATAATCAAGTATCGCATGCTCGATAAGGTTTCTGCAGAACCGCCCGTTACCCAGCTCAGCATTGCCAACAGCCTCCCTGCACAGCTTTGCCAGAGCAGGCTCGGCATCATCACCGATCTTAAACCCCTGTTCATCAGCCATAGTTCCGGCAAT
>CACZNY010000437.1 GCA_902782655.1 uncultured Lachnospiraceae bacterium | reverse complement strand
TATTAGAAGAATTGAAAGTATAACAGCCACCAACAGTACGAAAGCTGCAAGGTACATAAGGCACTCGCCTAAATTTATTATCAACAGACTGCTCAGAACTCCAAGCAGATCCGAAATCAAACCATAAACCGTATTAGCATAAAAATCGCAAAATGGCGTAATGAAAGAAAGCAGAAATAATACAAATGATATGGAACCTGTTATAATCGCATATTTCTTCATATTTTTTCATTTACTGCTCTGCCGCTTCTTCAGTTTCAGCAGGCACATTGGCAGCATCCTGCTGTACAGGTACTTGTGTATCTGTAGTATCTGCAGTATCCGCAGCCTGAGCAGCTTCTGCGGCCTGGGCGGCCATCTCCGCCGCCATCGCTTCTGCAGCCGCTGCCTCCGCAGCTTCCGCTTCCTGTCTTAATCTCGCAGCTTCCGCAGCTTCTGCATCCCTTGCATTCTGTGCCGCATCTGCCGCCATGGCCTCTGATGCCCTTTTCTTTTCCTCTGCAATCTCTTCTTCAGTGATAAGCCCGGCATCTTTCCATGCTGTAAGATAAAAGTTATATTCAACCATATTCACGCCGGCGAGATATGTCGAATCATTGAGGGTAAGATAATTTTCAAGGTAATTATCCAGGTCTTCCTCATCATACATCTCGGTATCTATCTTCCATACGATATCATTTTTAGCTGAATCATACTCCACCGTATCATTAAGGAAGCTTTTGTTGTACAGCAGAGCCGTATGCATGCTGTCTGTGGAAAAAACATCCGTCCCCATAAGAAGCCTTGAATCAAAAGGAATATTGAAAAGATTCAGGACAGTGGGAACTATATCTACATTGCAGCAGTACTCTTCATTATGGATAGGTGTCTCTATGGCAGAATTATAAATTATGCATGTAGAGTGGAACTGATCCAGTCCGTTGACTTCCTTGCCGCAGAGGCTCGTCCTTCCGCCTTCGGAAAGATAATAGGGATAATGGTCACCGGTAAGTACTATGACAGTTTTATCAAGCTTTCCTTCCTCCGCAAGTCTTTCCTCAAGGTATGCCATTGCCTTATCAAGCTCCAGATTGCATGCCAGATAATACAGGGCCTGAGAATTATAATTTGCAGCACCATCCCCCAGAAGTGACTTTACCTCGCCAATATTTTTCCTTGCCATATAATTGGAATCAGAGTAGGGACCATGTCCGCTGAATGTCATATAGTATGCGAAAAATCTGTCCTCCCCAATATAATCATCTACTGACTGCTCCATCATCTCCAGGTCACTTGCAGGCCAGCAGGATGTAAATTTCATCTTTCCCATGAACTTGCAGTTTTCAAAACCGATATTGGGCCAGGAAAGGTTTCTTCTGTAATATGTACCATAGTAATCATGAAATGCGTATGTGGGAACACCGTCAGACACGAAGAAATCACCTATGCCGTAGGGCATGAATTTTCCGGAAGACTGGGGGAAGCTTCCCACGTCAGTGCCCTGTTTTGCATGCCTTGAAACATCCGGCCAGAGGGATGTGGTAAAGGCAAATTCACCGTTCGTAGTCGTATTCAGAAATGAATTATAGAAATTATCCAGCACTATGCCGTTATTCGCCATTTTATAAAGTGTCGGCGTAACCCTTTCATCACAGGCATATGTCCAAAAGCTTTCCGCACAGATGTAGATCAGGTTATAGTCCTCAAAATATCCCGTATATTCATTCTTGTAGCTCGGCTCTCTTTCCGCAAGATAGGTATACATTTTTTTAGAGGAATCATCGGATGCATTTTCTGCCATAGTCTGAAAATCAAAAGCCGGATCCACCCAGGGCTCATACACCACCGGCTCCTCTATCCTTTCAACCGCCTCCTCGGATACCGTACTTTCAGTATAAGCAGGCTCATTATGTTCAGTAACAGTTTCTTTAATGGGCTCCTGTGCCACCAGCTCAAGGCTGCTCCGGTCCACGCTTGCCAGCTCCTCCGTCTCCTCTGCTGTCCCGAGTCCTAGGTAATAGGTTCCCGCTTCTACAGTAAAGGTTGCCATTGCGCCGAGATATTTCGCTGTCGTATCCGTATCAGACAAGTTGTTTTTAAACGCATAGTATGCCGACTGTCTGCCGGTTCCCTGAAGCTTCAATGCACCTATGCCGCAAAAC
>CACZNY010000436.1 GCA_902782655.1 uncultured Lachnospiraceae bacterium | reverse complement strand
GCTAAAAATCAGGGTGTGGATGAGCTCGTAAAGCATGCGGTCCATGTGGCCCGCTATCAGGAGAGACCCTCAAAGCAGGATTTCTGTGATGAAAATGACTACGGGGGAGCCGTACACAGATGTCTGCATGCAGTGATGCACCTTGTGGAGGATCATGCGAGGAAGGCGGATATCCCCTTAAGGTTTGCGGCAGGCAAGCTTATAGAGGGCGATGCCCAGATACTTGAAAGGCTGGAGCTTGACCAGAATGAAAAGGAGACCCTGGAGCATATAGTCCTTCAGATGGAGAAGGAGAGGGGGCTCGACCGGAGCGCCGCCATAGCCGACATGCGTTTCAAATACATACAAAGGGTCAGTGATCTTTCGGTCACAAAGCCGCTTGAGAGCAGGGAGCATTACAGGAGCCAGAGGATAGACAGGATCCTTCTGGGGAAATTCACGGCCATCCCTTTCTTCATCATCATTATGGGGCTTGTATTCTTCCTGACCTTCAACGTGATAGGAGCTTTCCTGCAGGGAATCCTTGAGAGCCTTATAGACAGCCTTAAGATGTTGACATCGGGGCTGCTCGATTCAATGGAGGTCAGCAGCGTGCTTAAGGGGCTCGTCCTCGACGGCATATTTGACGGAGTAGGCAGCGTGCTGAGCTTCCTTCCCATCATAGTGACTCTTTTCTTTTTCATGTCCATACTTGAGGACAGCGGATATATAGCGAGAGTGGCCTTCTTCATGGATAAGCTCTTAAGAAGGATAGGGCTTTCGGGGCGCAGCATAGTGCCCATGCTGATAGGCTTCGGCTGCACCGTGCCTGCAGTCATGTCCACCAGGACCCTTCCCAGCGAGAGGGACAGGAAGATGACCATCTTGCTGATACCGCTTATGAGCTGCTCGGCAAAGGTTCCCATCTACGGTTTCTTTGTCAGCGCCTTTTTCCCGGGACGGGGAGGGCTTATCATGACGGGGCTTTACTTCCTCGGGATTCTTTTTGCCATCCTCATTGCCCTGATGTTTAAGAGGACTCTTTTTAAGGGCGAGGCCGTGCCCTTTGTTATGGAGCTTCCCAATTACAGGATGCCCGGACCCAAGAATGTTAGCCAGCTTCTCTGGGAAAAGGCCAAGGACTTCCTGCACAGGGCTTTTTCGGTGATACTGCTTGCGACCATCATAGTCTGGTTCCTGAAGAGCTTTGATCCGGGATTAAACTTTGTGCATGATTCCTCAGAGAGCATCATGGCCCTTGTCGGGGGGGCTTTTGTTCCCCTCATGAGCCCCATAGGGCTGGGGGACTGGAGGATATGCACCTCACTGATATCGGGCTTCATGGCGAAGGAGAGCGTGGTGTCAATGCTTGAAATGCTTTTTGCCGGGGAGGGCGGCGCGGCTTCAGTGCTGACACCGGCGGTGGCGGCTTCCATCCTGGTATTCAGCCTGCTTTATGCGCCCTGCGTGGCAGCGGTGACTTCCATAAGCCGGGAGCTTGGGAAAAAATGGGCCGCTGCGGTGGTGGTCTGGCAGTGCTTTGTGGCCTGGATCGCATCCTTTGTCGTGTATTCAATATGCGGGAGGTTTTGACGGGGGGAATCCTGCCAGCCGGACAGTGCATTCCTGATGGGATTCAATGATTTATCCGCCTGCGCGTGAGGGGGATCATGGCGCGCGGATGGGAGGTATGGGACATAATATGAGAAAACCCTTGATAGTCATCGTGGATGACGAGGTGCTCATACATGAGCTTGCAAGGAATATACTGGGTTCGGAATATGAGCTTAAGGCTTATGCTTCGGGGGATGACTGTATAGCTTCGGGAATGGCGGGTCTTGCCGACCTCATCCTTCTTGATGTCAAGATGCCGGTAAAGGGCGGCATGGAGGTAATGAAGGAGCTTAGGGCGGATCCGAAGACTGCCGGGGTGCCGGTCATATTCCTTACGGGAGACGACAGGAGGGATACTGAGGTAGAGGGCTTCAAGGCGGGAGCCTGGGACTTCGTAAGGAAGCCCTTCGCGGCAGAAGTTTTGCGCCAGAGGGTCAGGCATACCGTAGAGCTTTTCCGGCTGCAGAATGACCTTCAGAGGGAGGTAGCGATACAGACCCTGAAGGTGGAGCATCTTAGCGAGGAGATAATGATAGCGCTCGCGAAGGCCGTGGATGCCAAGGATCATTATACCAACGGGCATTCGGTGCGGGTGGCGGGCTATGCGGCTCTGCTTGCCCTGAAGCTCGGCATGAACGAGGAGGAGCAGTACAAGATACATTCCCTGGGGCTTTTGCACGATGTAGGAAAGATAGGGGTTCCCGGTGAGATCATAAACAAGCCCTCAAGGCTTACCGACGAGGAATTTGACCAGATAAAGAAGCATACCACCATGGGCTATAATATCCTTAAGACCATCACGGAGCTTCCGGAGCTTGCGACCGGGGCCAGGTGGCACCATGAGAAATACGACGGCTCGGGCTATCCGGACGGCAGGGCGGGAGAGGATATCCCCTATGCAGCAAGGATAATATGCGTCGCGGACTGCTATGATGCCATGACCTCAAACCGTTCTTATTCCACTATACGTGAGCAGGATAAGGTCCGCAGTGAATTCGTGCGCTGCAGCGGCACCCAGTTTGATCCGAAGATAGCGGAGAAGATGACGGTCCTTATGGATGAGGATATCGGATATTTAATGAATGAAAAAGAGTACGGGAGGAGCGCTGCCGCATCAAACGCGGCGCTTCTCATAGCGCGGAGGCACAGGGAAATGTGATGGGAAAGCCCGGCTTTTAAGCTGTGCGTCTTACATCAGATAACACTTGAAAAAAAACGCAGAATCAAGTATCATATATAACGCTGACGCAAAGAGGCGGGAACGTTGTCCTTTGCTGAAAGCACGGAGAGTGAAAAGGTTCGCATCCGTGATCAATTATTCTATCATAATTTTTTCGTAGGAGGATTTTCATTATGGCAGTAAAAGTTGCAATCAATGGTTTCGGTCGTATCGGACGTCTTGCT
>CACZNY010000435.1 GCA_902782655.1 uncultured Lachnospiraceae bacterium | reverse complement strand
TTTGCTGCGCCTTAGCGCATCAAGCCATCACGCACTTTTGTGCGAGTGCAACGGTTATCTTATCATTACGTTTATGCGAAGTCAAGCAATTTTTTTCTTTATTTAAGATTTTTTTGATTTATGCAGGAAAGTTTGATCCGGATTTTCCAAACGGGGGATTTTTGCGGATTACAGGGCACAAGACAATCCGTTCCGGGTCTCATGCCCCGTACAGTATTTAAGAATGAGTCCTGAGCCTTTCCGGATGAACTGCATACCGTTGTGCCGTTTCTTCCGAGATCACCCCTTTTTCCAGAAGTTTCAGAATACTTTCATCCATAGACACCATGCTTTCATCCGGACTGGAATATATAATACCGTCTATCTGGTGCACTTTCCCGTCACGTATCATATTTCTGATCGCGGGAGTCATGGTCATTATCTCAAAAGCCGGAACCACCCCGCCTTTAATGGTAGGAAGCAGCTGCTGTGAAATAACCGCATGCAGCACAGATGAAAGCTGTACCGTGATCTGTCTCTGCTGGTTTGCCGGAAAAACATCTATTATTCTGTTGATCGTATTTGACGCTCCCATAGTATGTAAAGTCGATAAAAGAAGATGTCCGGTCTCCGCTGCCGTCATAGCTACTGAGATGGTTTCAAAATCACGCATTTCTCCGAGCAGAATGACATGCGGACATTGACGAAGCGCCGCTCTCAGGCCGGTAACATAGCTGTCTGTATCAACGCTGATCTCCCTCTGACTCACGATACTCTGTTCGTGTCTGTGCAGATACTCTATAGGATCCTCCAAAGTAATGACATGAGACTCTCTGGTCTTATTAATATGATCTATCATACACGCAAGAGTAGAAGATTTTCCCGAGCCTGCGGGCCCTGTCACAAGCACCATCCCATTCGGCTGCTCACCAAGCCTGACTATATTGGAAGGAATACCAAAGGCAGTCGGATCGGGAAGTTCAAATGATATGACCCTCAGAACTGCTGAAATAGTTCCCCTCTGCTTATAACCGCTCACTCTGAATCGGGACAACCCCGGCACGGACAGCGAAAAATCGTCATCGCCCCCCTCGGTCAGCTTAGCTATATCCCTGTGCGCAAGCTCGTATATTTCCCTGACATTCTGTTCAGCCTCATCAGGAGAAAGCTTAATATATCCCTCCTTTGTGATAACGCCGTTCTTATAAAACGAAACCGGACGTCCCGCAACAATAAAGATATCCGATACATTTTGTTCGACAGCCTGTCTTAAGATCTCTTCAACCATACTGTTTTTGCCCTCCTATGATGGCCCTTGCGGCCCTTCAGGTCCCTGCGGTCCCTGCGGCCCGGATGTATTACCTGTATCTGATGGAGCCTCCCAGCTCGATGTATCCGACACCACCCATCCGACGATATCGTAATCCTCCCCCTTTTCGTCAGGCTCTATGGTAACCTGAAGCTCCTCCATAGATGTCCCAAAGGGTATCGAATAAGTAGTCCGTGTCTGAGGAACTGAAGGAAGTGAAGCAAGCGTTTCCTCAACCGCATTACAGGCCTGATGATAATTTTGAGCTCTTTCAATGATGCCTTCGCTCTGCTCCAAACTGTTCTTCGCAGTGGAGTACGCTATCCCGCTGAAAGAAAAAAGACATATGCTCACAAAGACCACTATCAGCATAGGTAAACCTATTGTCCTTGGTGTATTATCTCCCATACTGTCACTCCTTGACCACCTGCATCCCATCCTTGACAGCATGCTCTACCTTAAGCTCATAAATCGCCGATGCCGGATACATCTCATCACTCAAAAAATCATAACATGCAATGTCAGCGGTATAAAGCCTGCCCGAAACCGATGTTGAAACCACTATGCCGTACTTACTGTCGTTATACTCACCCGTATACTGCCCATCAGCTCCCCTGACAAGTCCCTTCTGGCTCAATAATCCTTCTATCTCTGAAATATATTCAGCCGATCTTATAATCTCTGCCACATCATTTGCTTCCGCAACAGCCATATCGCGGCCCTCTGCCTGCCTTGAAAGCACATAGGCCTCTCCGAATACCGACAAGGTCACAGACAGGGTGAGACTGAAAAAGATCAGCGCAAACAAAAGCTCAAGCAGCAGCATATTCCCGGATGAAAGCCTCACTCTTTCTTTCATGGCTTATCCCCCCCGGACTCGGCGTTCTCAGAATCCCCCTCACTTGTCTGTCTGGATTTTTTACTCTTTATGGAAAGATACGTTTCCTCTTTCCTTCCTTCTGTATCTGTAAACTCCAGCTTTACCAGCCTGTCAGATATTCTCTCCACATTCATCGAAGCCATCGGCAGTATCTCGTTTCCATCAGATGCCGTACAGCTGCCAATGCCTTCTTTATCAGAGAAGAGCTCTCTCAGATATCCATCGCTTACATATATATAAGTAACGTGAGGAACCTCTTTTATCGTCTCGTCAATGAGGATAGCTTTATTTCCCATAAACTCCGTGACATCTATGCTGCCTTCCTGATCGTGGTTTCTGAATTTCTCAGAGAGGTATGCCGCCGCCGTCTCCGTATCAAACCTCCCCTCTGCACGTTCAACTATATTTCTATATATCTGTACAGAAAAGGTCACTATCCCGAGAGCCGACAATGTAAATATCAGAAAAAGAAGCATCGGGAAGACATCTATGATTCGATTTCTCCTCATTTTTTTTCCTCCACCCGCTCGATTTTAATTATAGGAGGGATCTTACTGCCCTGTACCTGATAGTCAATTGAAAACAGCTCCCTGTCATAAGTAAGGCCGTAAACTCGCTCTATATAATCAAGCGTTTTGGGATATCGTCCCGTCGTTGCATAGCAATACGTAACATCTCTTTGTATCGCTTTCTCAAGACTCTCCTGCTGCCTGTCGATATTCCCCTTTGATGCATTGTTTACTGCAAACAAAAAGATCACCAATACCAGACCGAAGCCCGCCAGTGTTAATATTGTTTTCCCTGAGCCGCTGCTGCGTTTTTTCATATTGCGGATACAATACCCAGCAGAGGGAACATTACCGACATCAGGATCGCCCCTATTACCAGAGACAGGATCACGATAAGCACAGGTTCTATCGTACCAAGAGCGTTGCTTATGCTGTTATCTATTTTTTTCTGGCTCAGATCCGAGATCTGTTCCATGACCACGTCAGAAGAACCTGTACGATGTCCGATAGTCATCATTCTTGCATTTACTCCGGACAGGATCCCCGCTTCCTTCAAGGCTTCGTCAAACGGCGCCCCGTCTATAAGGCGCTGTTTACAATCGGCGACCTTGGCAGTAAAAACCTTATCCTCTATTATATCTGTTACCATATCTATACCAAAATCCGGTGAAAATCCCGACCTAAGCGCAAGTGCGAGACCGTCAGCAAATCTGCTGGTAGAAATATCATTCCTTAATCGTCTGAAAAATTTGAATTTAGAGAGAAAAGCCAGTCCGATCTTCCTGCCTTTTTCCGTCCTCGTACATATGACCACTAAAACAAGCAGAATCACAAGGATTGCAACAAAAACTATGGAATAATTTCTTATCGCATCACCGATATTAAAAAGAAGGCCGGCAAATCCTGTCATCTCCGCTCCAAGCTGTCTGAAGACCTGCCGGAACACCGGCATCACCTCCAGTAAAAGCACGAGGATAACCACAAGTATCATACCTGCCATAACGACCGGATACGTCACTGCCTGACGTATGGATTGACGAATCTCCTCTTCCCTGTTGTAGTGAACCCGCAATGCATCCATTACATTGTCAAGAGTACCGGTCTCTTCCCCGATCCGCGTCATTTTAACCATGTACGGAGGAAAAACACCTGTCTTTTCAAACGCCTCGTACAGATATCCTCCCTCATCCAGATGCTTCTTTATGTCCGTATACAGTTTTTTTTCGTCAGCTGAAGCTTCGGTATCATCCTGCATCATATACAGACCTTCTATTGAAGATATCCCCGCCCGCAGAATGAGCGACATCTGTCCGCAAAAATAGGAAAGCTCTGTATTGGTTAATGTCTTCATAGCTCTCAATCTCCTGTACTTTAAGAATCCTGTGAGGTTTTATGAGCCCGGTACAACGTTTTTACTAAACTGCATTATACCATATATATACATTGGCAGGCGTATAATTTTGCCTTATGCTCTTTATATCCGGCTTCCCGAAAGTAAAAGGCTAGAGAATACCACGCCAGGTGTACCTCGTATGCATGAAATCCAAGCTCGAAAAGGTCTTTGTTTCACCACGTTCGGCGTTGAACAAACAGGACGATGCCAGATGCGCATAGCGCATCTAAGAGGCACTCAAAATATGCCAAAGGGCATATTTTGCACTGGCTGTTTAACGCCCTCTCCGAGGTTTCAAAGCAAAATCTGAAAAATCAGAAAACCGTGCCTTACCACACGAACATCCCATACGATCCCATTTTCATGTTTCGATATAGAACATTTTCCTTCTGTAATCTTCAAGCCTCAGTTCATATCTCCCCTCTCCGCAGTCATCAAACCCAAGGCTCGTATAGAAGTCCTTTACCATTCCGTTTTTCTTTGTAGGAAGATACTCTCCCACTATCCTGTCACATCCCCATTCTTCGGCTGCTTTGCTTACGGCATCAAATGCCAGCAGCTCTACCCCTCTCTTCAGAACCCTGCAGCTCATGAGCCATGTATCGACAAAGCAATCGCCATCCCTTTTCTCTAATATGATACATGAAATGATCCCGTATTCCGAAAATTTGTCCGTAAGCTCTACGTAAATAAGCCGTATATCCGGTTTATTAAGCATAGCGGCAATTTCTTCCTCAGAATACCTTTGGGTGCGAAGATTAAACTGATTAGACTTGTTTATAAGCTGTGTAAATCTCTTTAGCTGCACTCCTTCAGGGCTTCCGAGCACAGCATGCATATCAAGTGCTTTCAGGTATTCATCATAATCAACAAAGCTCTCTAAAAGCTCCTGCCTTTCAGCATTCTTCTCATAGGTTCCGGTCCTGTCAATATCCTCTTTGGTTATCTCTATCCAGGAAAAGGCGCTGCTCTCATCTACCGCCCTTGCATAATAAGACGGATCCTCCGGAAGATCGATGACCAGAACCTCCGGAAGATAAGTCCTTACTATTTCTCTTTCAGCAGGATTATCATCAACAAACACCATGGAATCCGTACCTATATTCAGCTGCTGGGCGATACGTCTTATATTCTGTGCCTTATCATCCCAAT
>CACZNY010000434.1 GCA_902782655.1 uncultured Lachnospiraceae bacterium | reverse complement strand
TCTGAGCTGAGCAATATCCTCGGCCTCGGCCTCAAAATCGGTATAGCTGTAGCTTGTCTTTATATCGTTCCATGAAGCGCCGATTATATTATTCTCGATCAGTCCCGCCTCGGGAACCACTGCAGTTTCGGAGGGTTCCTTTACATTGGTGGCTTCGAGCAGCGGATCCTGAACCTTCACGCTGTTCTGGACGGATAATCCCTCACTTGACTCAGGAGAAGCCTCCGCTGTCTCCGCAGGCTCAAGCTCCCTGACAGACACGTCACTCTGATCGGTGGCGTGAACCTCATCCTCAGTATCCATATATATATCCTCGGCCTCAGTATTATCATAATACTCATCATCCCCCGAAGCCTCGGCTGTATCCTTTTCCTTAGGTTCGAAATGAAGGGTCTCCATGATGGATTCCCTCTTCATAAATATAAGCACTCCGATTATGAGCACTATGCCGCCTATTATGGCGATATCACCTAATCTTCCCTTCATCCTCTCTCTTCCCGTTTCAAAAAACTTCAAGGCCTGACAATCCTATGATCATCAGGCCTTAAGCTTTTTACTTCGCGTAATCGGTCACTCTGGACTCTCTGATCATGCTTACCTTTACGGTTCCCGGATACTGCATCTCGCTCTCTATGCGCTTTGCGATATCCCTTGCCATAAGTACCATGTCTGAATCCGTGACCTGTTCCGGAACAACGATAACCCGGACTTCCCTTCCAGCCTGAATAGCGAAAGATTTTTCGACTCCCTTAAAGGAATCAGCAATATCTTCTAATTGTGTGAGCCTGTTTGTGTAATTCTCCAGAGTTTCTCTTCTGGCTCCCGGTCTTGCCGCGGAGATCGTATCCGCAGCCTGTACCAGGCAGGCAATAAGTGATGTAGCTTCTGAATCGCCGTGATGTGACTCCACGGCATTGATCACAGTGGCAGATTCCTTGAACTTCCGGCAGATCTCCGAGCCGAGCTGTACATGGCTGCCCTCCATATCGTGATCTACAGCCTTTCCGATATCGTGCAGCAGACCCGCACGCTTTGCAAGTCTTACATCGATACCTCCGATCTCCGAAGCAAGAAGACCGGTAAGCTGTGCTACCTCAATAGAATGCTTAAGGGCATTCTGACCGTAGCTGGTCCTGAACTTCATCTTTCCAAGCAGCTTTATGAGCTCAGGATGGATACCGTGCACACCTACCTCTAATGCGGCTGCCTCTCCCTCATCCTTTATCTGCTGCTCGACTTCCTTCTGAGCCTTCTCCACCATCTCCTCGATGCGTGCAGGATGAATGCGCCCGTCTACGATGAGACGCTCAAGCGCTATCCGCGCGACCTCTCTCCTTATGGGATCGAATCCCGAGAGGATCACTGCCTCCGGCGTATCGTCTATGATGAGATCCACTCCCGTCAGGGTCTCGATCGTGCGGATATTCCTTCCCTCACGCCCGATGATCCTTCCCTTCATCTCATCACCCGGAAGCTGTACCACGGATATGGTGGTCTCAGCCACCTGATCCGCTGCGCAGCGCTGTATAGCGCTGACGACAAACTCCTTGGCTCTCTTGTCTGCCTCTTCCTTCGCACGGGACTCATATTCCTTTATCATCACAGCAGTCTCGTGCTTTACATCATCTTCTACAATTTTTAAAAGATATTCCTTCGCCTGTTCAGAGGTAAGTCCCGAGATCTTCTCGAGTTCCCGTACACGTTCTTCGTTGAGTCTGGCCACCTTTTCTCTCTCTTTGGCCAGCTCCTCCTCTCTTGCCGCAATACCGGATTCACGCTTATCTATTGCGTCAGCCTTCTTGTCGACAGACTCTTCCTTCTGCTGCACCCTTCTTTCAAGCCTTGAAACCTCAGCGCGGCGATCCTTGATCTCCTTCTCAAGCTCATTCTGCTTCTGGATGGACTCTTCCTTTACCTCAAGCAGAGCTTCGCGCTTCTTTTCCTCGGCCTCCTTAAGTGCATCATCTATGATCTGTCTTGCTTTCTCATCCGCCCTTCCAAGCTTTTCATTGAAAGACTTCTCCGTATGAGCGGATGCGATGTACGCTGCGACGATGATAGCGATAACCAGTACTACTGCAAAGATGACAACTAATACTAATGTTGACATTGTACAGGAGTACCTCCTAATTAAGTTTTGGTATGCGCCGTGGCTTCGCAGACCCCGACACATCAAACTATGATAGAATGAATCACAAGTTATGTCAAGTACATGATCACACCGTAGCCTGATCCATTGCCTCTCTTACAGAATCATAGCTGAAGCCGGAGCTCAGAAAACGTCTCATGATCTTTTGCCGCTCCTCAAAGGAAATATCAGAAATGTCACCGTACTTTTTGCGGATAAGCTCACGCAGCGTCTCCGCTTCCGGCACATCAAGCTCTTCGAGAGCCTCCGATACAGTATCCCTGTCTATGCCCTTTTCCAAAAGCTTCTTCTCTATCATCCGCTTTGAGTAAGTGCCGGCTTTTAAGGTGATATACCTTCTCGCATAGTCTCCGTCATCTATGTAGTGCTTCCTTCTGCAGTATGCGACAGCGTATTCCACAGCCTCATCGGGATACATCCCCTCCTTAAGCCTGTCCCTTATCTGTCTCTCTGTCCTGGCCATATCGTCAAGGAGGTAAAGGGCGCGCTCCCTTGCCCTTTTGGAAAGAAGCTCCTTTATCCTGCCATGGACCTCCTCCGAAAGCTCTTCTCCCTCCTTCAGTCCAAACTGTGATATCTCTTTTGAGTACAGGCAAAAAGCCGGCGTATCCTCCTCCAGATACACCAGCTTTCTGTTCTTTTTGTAGTCCTCTATCCTTACTATCTCCAAGATCAGTCTTCCCCGCCGGCATCATCCGCCCTGCGTCTGCCTCCCGGCTTCTTCCCTGTATCTGCGGGTTCAGCCTCATCTGCAGCCTCTCCCTCTATGAGTCCGTAATGCTCTCTTATCTTCCTGTCGACACTCTCACAGATCTCGGGGTTCTGCTCAAGATAAAGCTTGGCATTCTCCCTGCCCTGTCCTATCTTGTCTCCGTTATATGCATACCAGGCGCCGCTCTTATTTATGATGTCAAGATTTGCTGCAAGATCCAGGATGTCACCGGTGGTGGATATGCCCTGTCCGAACATGATATCAAATTCAGCCGTCTTAAAGGGCGGAGCCACCTTGTTTTTGACCACCTTGACCCTTGTCCTGTTTCCCGTTATCTGGCCGGCCTGCTGTATCTTGTCTATGCGCCTTACGTCAAGCCTGACGGAAGCATAGAACTTAAGGGCGTTTCCTCCTGTAGTGGTCTCGGGATTGCCGAACATCACTCCGATCTTTTCCCTCAGCTGGTTTATGAAGACCACCGTGCAGTTCGTCTTGCTTATGATACCGGTGAGCTTCCTTAAAGCCTGAGACATGAGCCTCGCCTGCAGACCCATGTGGGAATCTCCCATATTGCCCTCTATCTCGTCCTTGGGGACAAGAGCCGCCACGGAGTCCACCACCACGATATCCATGGCTCCGGATCTCACCATGGTCTCGCAGATCTCAAGCGCCTGCTCGCCGGAATCAGGCTGGGATATGTAGAGATTGTCTATATCCACTCCTATATTCCTCGCGTACTCCGGGTCAAGCGCGTGCTCTGCGTCCACAAAGCCCGCTATGCCTCCCATCTTCTGCGCCTCTGCTATCATGTGCAGCGTAAGAGTAGTCTTTCCGGAGGACTCGGAGCCGTATATCTCTATTATCCTCCCCCGCGGAATGCCTCCTATACCGAGGGCGATATCCAGTGAAAGCGAGCCTGTAGGGATGGAAGCCACTCCCATATCGGCCACACTCTCACCAAGCTTCATGACCGAGCCCTTGCCGAACTGCTTCTCTATCTGCGATATCGCTACGTCGAGTGCCTTGATCTTTTCTGAATTATCCATAAGTCTTTCTCCATTTCTCGAACAGTTGTTCGTATTTGTCTATACTATCCTAAAATCCATATGCTGTCAACAATAATCCGGGAACAAAAAAATCACATTGCGCATCACCTCTTTTCCTTTTGCAGATCCATAGTCAAAAAAGGCTGGAACTTCGCGGTGAACACCGCATAAAAAAAACGAGTGCACATGACTGTCCGTGCACCCGTTAGAATATCACTGTTTTGTTTCCTTTGCAAGCTTTGCCGAAGCTGTCCGGTCCCTTGCGGATTCCGGAAGCCTCCTTTTAATCTAGTATAACGTTCGCAAAATAACTGGCCTAATGCGACGAATGCTTGCCTGAGAGTGCGTGTCAAAAAACGTAGGCGTAGCGGGCTA
>CACZNY010000433.1 GCA_902782655.1 uncultured Lachnospiraceae bacterium | reverse complement strand
ATCTCCTCCTCGCCGTCCCTTCCTATAAGGGTCACCTCATCATAATCGCAGGCATCCGGGATATTTGTCACATCCACCATCACCTGATCCATGCAGACCCTTCCCGCTATGGGCGCCCGCTTTCCTCTTATCAGCACATAGCCTCTGTTTGAAAGCCCTCTGGGATACCCGTCCCCGTAGCCTATGGGCACCGTCGCTATCCTGGATTCCCTGCGGGATCTCCAGGTTCCGCCGTAGCCTACCTCGTAGCCCTGCGGAACTTCCTTAATATAAACTATATGTGATTTCAGGGCAAGTGCGGGACGGAGCTCTATATCCCTTTTCACGTCCCTTGAGGGCCAGAGGCCGTACATGGTGATGCCTGCCCTTACCATATCCATGTTTGCTTCCCTTATCTCCACTATGCCTGCGGAGTTTGAGGTATGCCTGAGCCAGAAATCGACCCCGTTCGCATGCAAAAGCTCCACATAGCTATTGAACTTATCTATCTGCTCATAGGTAGGTATCTTATCCCTCTGGTCAGCCTTTGAAAAATGGGTGAAGATGCCCTCCATCACGATATTGGGCATTTTCGCTATCTCCTGCACCAGCTCCACGCTGGACTCATCAGCCTCCACTCCTATGCGTCCCATGCCGGTCTCCACCGCGAGATGGACATATACCCTTCTGCCCTGCCTTACGGCCTCATCGGAGAGCTGTCTTGCCATATCCTCCTTGAAGACCACTGGTCTTATATCGTTCGCCACCATATCCTCATAGCCTTCGGGAAAGGTGTAGCCCAGCACCAGGATCGGCTTTTCTATGCCGTTATTCCTTAAGATAATGGCCTCCTCATCTGTCGCCACGGCATAGCCCCACAGGTATTCGAGGTCTTCAAGCTCTCTCGACACCGCCACTGCGCCGTGTCCGTAGGCATCAGCCTTTACCACGGCAAGCATCTTGGTGCCCTGCTTTATATTCCGGTGCATGCTCTCCATATTAAACCTTATGGCATCAAGGTCTATATTAAGACAGGCTCTGCAGTTCTCTCCAAGAGCTGCTGCGCCGTTATCCGCGGCACTCCCGGGTTCACTGCCGCTCCCCGTTAATTTGTCTGATATCTGTATCTTCATCTTATGTACTTTATTATATCTCCTGCAAGCATATGATCTGCGCCCAGAGCCTGGCATGCCTCATCTCCGGCACGTCCGTGCAGAGCGCAGCCAAGGGAGGCCGCCATGAAGCTGTCCTTGCTCCTGCCCCTTATCGAGGCTATCATTCCCGTCAGCACATCGCCTGAGCCTGCCGTAGCCATGCCGTTATTACCGTTTGTATTTATTATTACCTCCCCCTTCGGGGAAGCTATGATAGTCCTGGCATCCTTCAGCACGGTGATCACGCCGTAGGATTTCGAAAAATCCACGGCTGTGGAGATAAGGTGCGCCGATATCTCCTCCACCGCTATCCCCGAAAGCCTCGCCATCTCTCCAAGATGCGGAGTCACTATTATATCAGCCGATGCATCGGCCAGCATATCCACCTCGGCGGAAATAAGGTTCAGCGCGTCGGCATCGATTATTATCGGCACGTCGGCGTTCCCCAGTATATATTTCAGTATTTCCCTCGCAGAATCAGACCGTGAAAGCCCGGGACCCACTGCTATCGCATCACACCAGTCCATGGCCTCCTTAAGAGCTTTCTCATCCATCTCATCGTCATAGGTATTTACTATGGCCTCGGGAAGAGCCGTCTGGACTATCTGACGGTTGCTCTCGTCGGTATAGACCCTGACCATGCCGGAGCCGGATCTCATGGCCGCCTCCGCACAGAGTATCGCTGCACCCGCCATGCCCTTTGAGCCCGCCACGATAAGTATCTTGCCGTAGGAGCCCTTATTGGTATAGGGCTGCCTCGGGGGCAGGGATATCTCCCCGTCATGGAAGATATGGATATCGGCATCCTTTTCAAGAGCACCGGCCGGTATGCCTATGTCCTTTAAGGTCACCTCTCCCGAGCAGAGCGCTCCGGGAAAAAGCAGATGCCCTGCCTTGAAGGCTCCGAAGGCTACAGTCCTGTCCGCCTGTACGGTATTGCCCTGCTGGATCTGTCCTGTGGAGGCATCCACACCTGATGCTATATCCAAAGAGAGCACGAAGGCTCCGAGCTCATGTGCCTTATTAATATATGCCACGGCATCGGCAAAGACTCCCTCTATCCCCCTGTTCAGTGAAATGCCGAAGAGCGCATCCACTACCACATCATATACCTCATCCGGTACAGAGTCCTTTATCTTAACCTCAGGATATATCTTTTTAAGAAGCCCGATCTGCTTCTTAAGTCCTTCGCTCATCTTATCCTTATCGCCTAAGACGACCACATCGGGGTAAATATCCCTTTCGGACAGGATACGCGCCAGAGCCGCGCCGTCTCCGCCGTTATTGCCGGGTCCGCAGATGATGAGAAAGCTGAGCCCCTCTATATCCGCCGCCTCGCTAAGCACCTGATAGGCCGATATTGCGGCCCGCTCCATCAGCACCTCCTGGGGAAGTCCCAGCTCCTCTATGGTGAATCTGTCCGCCTCCTGCATTTTTCGCGACGTAAGTACCGGTATCATCCTCATGCACCTCCCGCTATCCTCTGTGCAGCCCGTTCCTTTGCTTCATCAGCTCTCTTCTTCTCCGCCTTGGCCTCGGCGGCCTCCATCAGCTGTCTCTTCTTGTCCTCTATGTCATACCTGATATCAAAAAGATTGATCACCTCGGAGCCGAATATATCATTCATATAGCTGTACAGCTCTACATTCTTCACTTCCATCTGCTGCTTCTTGATGATATTGCGCTTAAGCTCCATCCTCATGGACTTGATCCAGGCGCTGATATCCTCTATATCCTCTGTATTGGACAGGAATTCATCATAGCAGATTTCCATGGAAAGCAGCATAAGCTTGAAATTCTCGTCATCTATAAGCCTCGGAAGATCCAGGATCTTGTCATCATACTCTGCAAGCCGCTTATTCACCTGATCTATCATGCGCTTGCTCTCATCTATCTTTTTCTGATGAGAGGGATCTGCGGGCTGTCCCTCCTCGGGCATATTGGCGACAATCTCATTCATGAGGTTATTCTTTATCTTCTTAAGGTCCTTTACCTCATTGTTTATCCTGCCCTGCTCCTTTAAAAGTTCATTAATACGACCCTCAAGCTTTTTCATCTCGGGAGTCATATTTTTCTCGAACAGCCTGTACCATTTATTGTCGAGAGTCAGTATCGGAATCTTTTTGCCCTTAAGGACAGTCTGAAAATCATCCTTAGCCATTTCCTACATTATAAAAGACTATTCTTCTATATTCAAGGCTTCCCATTCCCCGTAGAGCCCATCCAGGGACTCAGTGATCTCCGAGATTTCAGAGGAAAGCTCCGT
>CACZNY010000432.1 GCA_902782655.1 uncultured Lachnospiraceae bacterium | reverse complement strand
CCCTCAGAGACAACTGTCTTCTGCCCGTAAGGCACAGGTACAAAGCTGTTTATTGCGCCCACCGCATCCGCCATCTCATACACCGGCGTATAGAGTTCTATGTCCTTACTCCTCTTAGCCTTACGATTTCTCCATTCAGCCTCGAACATCTGAATATGTGCTGAATCCCGGAGCATTATCCCTGCCAGATCCGTCGTAGCTTCGGTTGCGTAGATTTTTCCTGAAAAGCCGTTCCTGACCAGAAGCGGCAGCATTCCTGAATGGTCAATATGGGCATGGGTAAGGAAAACGTAATCGATCCTTGATGCCTCCACGGGAATATCAACATTCTCAAACAGATTCCGGCCCTGCTCCATTCCGTAGTCCACGAGCATATGCTTACCACAGGCCTCAATATAATGGCAGCTTCCCGTAACCTCGTGGTCTGCCCCTACAAATGTGATCCTCATATCGCTTCTTGCCCCTGTTATCCGATTGCCAACTATTGTAAAAAGCCCCTGACCACAAGGATCAAGGGCATGTGACACGGGGGAATCGAACCCCCGACAACCTGATTAAAAGTCAGGTGCTCTACCGACTGAGCTAGTGTCACCTACACATTATGACTAAGGCCGGCGATCTGAATGCGTAAGGATCCATCCTGCCGGATCATAGCAATACTACAGGGCTAGCTGGATTCGGACCAGCGAATGCAGCAGTCAAAGTGCTGTGCCTTACCGCTTGGCTATAGCCCTAAATTCAGCAAAAGCCTTTGGAGCAGACATAAACCTCCCGCCTGCTGCCAGGGTGGATAGAGGGACTCGAACCCTCGGTCTCCAGAACCACAATCTGGCGCGTTAACCAACTACGCTATATCCACCATGCTCAAATGTGCTTGCAGGGATTCGAACCCTGGACCCTCGGCTTAGAAGGCCGATGCTCTATCCAGCTGAGCTACAAACACATACAGCAGAATGCATTGTAACACAACCAAAGAGACTTTGACAAGCATGTCCTATGCCAGTTCTTTATCGAGTGATTTCGCGAGCTGATCTGCACACGAGGTTCCCCTCATTCCGCACAGATTCCCCCGCAGTATATCAGCTGCCTGCCTTGCGTCTCTTCCTTCCAGAAGTCTTCCTATGGCCTTCAGATTGCCGTTGCAGCCTCCTATAAATTTAAGATCATGAATCCTTCCATCTTCATCAAGATCGTAGTCTATCTGCCTGGAGCATACCCCGGCAGGATTATAAACGCAGTGTCTCATGCTTCCTCCCTTTATCCTGAACAACGCTGTCTTTTATGATAATAGCAGAACTTCTTGAATGTCAAATCGAAAAAACAGGAGATATACTAAACCGCTGTCGTAACATTTCTTCTTTCACCTAATGCAGAAAAACATTATAATGATCGCATGAAGATTTCTTACTCAAACAGGAACAGGGTATTTAATATACACACTGAGAATATCCCATATCTCTCCTTTGATATGCTGGACAATCTCGGTGTGCCGAATCTCTATTCCACAAGATTTGTCTCTTATGATGATCTGAAGGAGACCGGCAAGGAGGGTCTGCGCGTAGTTGTCATGAAGACTGATGATATCAACGAGGCCGCGCCTGTTGTCAGGGCGAACCGCGACAGGCTTGCCAGACAGCTCTCCTCCTCCATATCCCGTGAGTGCTTTACCGATCAGAAGCACACGAATAATGTATACGTCGTAACCGATAATGATATCGGAGCCAGCCGGTTTGAAGAAAAACCAGCCCGCATAAGATCTGTGGACGGCCTCATCACTGACAAAAGGGATGTCCTTCTTACCGCATTCGGAGGAGACTGCCCACCCGTATACATTGCGGATCCCACAAAAAAAGCAGTAGGGCTCCTGCACTCCGGCCGGCAGGGAACCCTTAACCGGATCTCCTCTGTAGCCGTAGCCCTTATGAAAGAACGGTTCGGATGCGATCCCGGAGTAATGTATGCTGCAATAGGCCCCGGTATCTGCGCGGACTGCTATGAAATAGGAGATGAAGTATATGATTCATTTGCAGCAGAATGGGGTGTAAAAGAAGCTGACAGGATACTGAAAAGGTATCCCGGAGGAAAATATCACCTTGATCTGCGGGAAGCCTGCTTAATGACTCTTATAAAAGCCGGCATTCCTGCAGATCACATAGTGATATCCAATGTCTGTACCAGATGCAACGCTGATATATTCTACTCATACAGAGCTCACCGTATGGAGAACGAACAGGCTGCAATGATCGTAAACCGATTCCGGAATTAATCCCGGCAGGCTATTTCAAAGCTGCAAATCCGTTCTCAAGATCAGCAATGATGTCGTCTATATGCTCTGTTCCGATGGAAAGACGAATCGTGTTCTGATTTATCCCCTGATCTGCAAGCTCCTCAGCCGAGAGCTGCGAGTGTGTCGTAGACGCGGGATGGATCACAAGGCTCTTCACATCTGCAACGTTGGCAAGAAGAGAAAAGATCTTCAGGTTATCGATAAATTTCCATGCCTCTTCTTTACCGCCCTTTATATCAAAAGTAAAAATGGAAGCTCCTCCATTGGGAAAATACTTCTCATACAGCCCATGGTCAGGATGATCCGGAAGAGAAGGGTGATTCACCTTTTCAACCTGGGGATG
>CACZNY010000431.1 GCA_902782655.1 uncultured Lachnospiraceae bacterium | reverse complement strand
TCCGGCTTCGCCGGACAGGATTCTTACGAATCCTGCCAAATACGGATTTGAAACACTTGATGTGTTTCAAATCCTATAATTGTAGAAAATGTTATTTCTGATATCATTATTTATATGATATCATGAAAGGAGTCTGTGGATGTCCCCTTTGGGATTTTTTAAGGAGATAGGATATTATGGAGCATGAGTGGTTACTGAGGGTAATATGCGCTGCCGCAGTGGGAGGCATGATCGGATTCGAGCGTCACAATCATCTGAAGGAAGCAGGCATACGCACACATGCCATAGTAGCCATGGGCGCGGCTGTGGTCATGATCATTTCAAAATACGGTTTTACCGATGTGAAGGCGGGGGATCCTGCAAGGCTTGCGGCGCAGGTTGTCTCCGGGGTGGGATTCCTCGGAGCGGGGATCATCTTTGTGAGGCACAATATCATCCAGGGAATGGCCACGGCGGCCGGGATCTGGACCACCTCTGCCATCGGTCTGGCCTTTGGCGCGGGAATGTACGGGATCGGCGGAGCCACGGGACTTTTTATCGTGCTGATCCAGATATTCTTTCAGCGAAAGGCTGTGCAGGATCTGGTAAGGACGGATCTGACTGTAAGGCTTACGATGAAGCCCGAGGGGAGTGTGCGGAGCATTACCAAGGCTATGATAAGCAGGGGCTATACGGTTACAGGCAACAGGGTATTCAGGAAGGATGAGTCCCAGGAATGGATACTGGAATCTGATCTTTTCTGCTTTAAGGATATGCGGCCTTCAGAGCTGATGGATTACCTGAAGGAACTTGAAAACGTGGTCAGCGCGGAATACATTGATCCCTCCGAAAAAAGCTGAGGGGCAGGGTAAATCTCTCATATGCTTACCAAGACTTTATATGTGATAATCGATCTTATAGCTATCGCTGATCTTTTCGTGCTCATCCGTGCTTTTTCGAAGGTTAAGGCAGAGTACGGGAGGTGGATCATCCGTACCTTTATCGCAGCGGTCGTGGCCATATTTGCCAATATGCTTTTGGCGCTTTCCATCAGTCCTTCAAGCGCCGAGGTCGCATATTGTCTTTATTTTGCTTCCATCGACTGGGTCATTTATTTCCTGTCCGGCTTCTGCCTGCTGTACACAGAGCATGGCAGGACGTGGAGGAAGCTTGACATACCCATAGCCTGTATCATGGGCGCGGACAGCCTGTCGCTTTTTGCAAACCTGCTTTTCGGCCACAGCTTTTCAGTTTATGGAAAGGCGGCACAGGGCACGATCTTCTTCCAGACCGCATTCCATCCGGCCTACTATGTCCATCTGATACTGGATTACAGCCTTATACTGCTGGCCTTCATTATGATAGTATACCGGATAGCAAGGAGCAGGGGCATTTATCGCGCCAAATACGTTATAATACTCGGAGTCCTGCTTATCGTACTGGTGATGAACCTTGTCTATATGGCGCGTTCGCTTCTGCTTGATGCATCGGTCATATTCTATGCGGTGGCAGGAGCTCTTATCTATTTCTGTACGGAGATACTCGTGCCGAGAGGGCTCATCAGAACTGCGGTGACAAGAGCGGCGGATGATATGAGTGAGGGTCTTATTCTTTTTGACATAAGCAATAACCTGATATATGCCAATGCTTTTGCAAGGTATCGTTTCGATCTGGAGCCCGGCTCCGGTGATCTTACGGGTGAGCCCATGGCTTATGTGACAGCAGAGCTGAAAAAGCAGGGGAAGCAGTTCGGTGAGGTTTTGTATGTGAAGAATACCATGTCCGGCACGGAGCATTATAAGATAAGATATACAAGCCTTACGGATAAGAAGCTGCATACGATAGGCTCGTATTTCCTGATCCAGGATACCACTGAGGAGGTATTCTATCTGCATGAGATCGAGGAGGCGAGGATCAATGCGGATAATGCAAACCGGGCCAAGAGCACCTTCCTTGCCAATATGTCCCATGAGATCAGGACGCCGCTCAACTCCGTCCTGGGCATGAACGAGATGATACTGCGCACGAGTGACGATCCTCAGATAAGGGAGTATGCGGAAAATGTCAGGGATTCCGGCGATACCCTTTTAAGCCTGATAAACGATATCCTTGATTTCTCCAAGATCGAGGCAGGGAGGATGGAAATAGTAAAGAAGGAGTACGATCCCCAGAAGCTTGTAAGGGACTGCTACCATTTCTTCGACCAGCCTGCCAGGTCAAAGGGGCTCTTTCTTGATATAGATTTCGATAAAGCCATACCGAGGCGGCTTATCGGGGATATGCTTCATATAAAGCAGATTCTTACCAATATCATCTCCAATGCGGTGAAGTATACCTTTGACGGCGGCATTACGGTGAGTCTGTCCTTCAGGAAGACCGGCAGAGACAGTATCGATCTGAAGATGGAGGTAAGAGATACGGGGATGGGCATCGAGAGAAAGGACATAGCGGTATTATTCGATGCCTTTAAGAGAGTGAACGAGAAGGAAAATGCGGCCATACAGGGCACCGGTCTGGGTCTTGCCATCACGAAGCAGCTGGTGGATATGATGGAGGGCGAGATAATCGTCGACAGCACCCCGGGGAAGGGCAGCACCTTCACGGTCGTCATACCCCAGCAGGTGGGTGATGC
>CACZNY010000430.1 GCA_902782655.1 uncultured Lachnospiraceae bacterium | reverse complement strand
TCATATCGGGAGCGTTTTTTTTGACAGCGGGTCCGGGAGAGGGAAGTCCTTTCCATGACGGATCGTGATAAAGCCGGATGGCGGATAAATAATACATGAAAAAGATCAAAGGGAAAAAACATAAACTGTATGAAAAGAAAAGCTCCGGCAAGGGAAGCAGGGGAAAGAAAGCCCTGAAGCTTAAGGGGACTTTTTTCGCGACCCGGGCGGGGTACGGCTTCGTGAAGCCTGAGAATGGAAAAGAGGAGTATTATATCCCTCCCGACAGCACCGGCTCCTCGATGCACGGAGACAGGGTAGAGATCCATGTGACGAGACCGCAGGGCAGGGGAAGGTCTGCCGAGGCTGAGGTCGTAAGGATAATTGAACGGGCGGCTGAAACCATAGTCGGAACCTTTGAAGCAGGAAATATAAGCCGACGGACCGGTGAGATAGCCTACGGCTTCGTGATACCCGACAATAAGCACTATACGGACGATATCTTCGTAAGCCGGGAGCGGAGCAAGGGAGCCTCTGACGGTGACAAGGTGGTGGTGCGCATCACGGAGTACGGCAACAGGAGCAGAAAGCGTAAAAGCGAGGGGATCATAACTGAGATACTGGGAACCGTGGATACTCCCGGGGTGGATATCACCTCCATAGTAAGGAGCTACGGTCTGCCGGAAAGATTTCCGAAGGAGGTGCTTATTGAGGCTGATCAGTCTGCGCATCCGGATGAAGACAGACTCCGTGGAAGGAAGGATCTCAGGGATACCGTGACCTTCACCATAGACGGAGATGACTCGAAGGATTTTGACGACGCTGTAAGCCTTACGAAAACCTCCGGCGGATATGAGCTCGGGGTTCATATAGCTGATGTAAGCGAATATGTAAGGGAGGGCTCCCTGCTCGATGCGGAGGCCTTAAGGAGAGGCACCTCGGTCTATCTTCCGGACCGGGTGATACCGATGCTTCCGGAGGTGCTCTCCAATGATGTCTGCTCCCTCAATCCGGGAGAGGACAGGCTTACCCTGTCATGTCTTATGAAGCTTGATGAAAAGGGCAGGGTGAAGAGATCGAGGATCACGGAGAGCGTCATAAGGAGCCGCCACAGGATGACCTACGGAAGGGTGCAGAAGATACTGGACGGTGATGAGGAGCTTTGCGCAGAGTATAGTGACATAGCTGACACCCTTAAGGAGATGGCCGCTCTTTCAAGGCTTATAAGACACCGCAGGGAAAAGCACGGCGCCCTGGACTTTGACCTGCCGGAGGCAGAGATAGTGCTTGGAGCTGACGGGAGCACTGAGGATGTAAGGATCCGTGAAAGAAACGATGCCACAAGGCTCATTGAGGATTTCATGCTGCTCGCCAATGAGACCGTGGCCTCTACATTCTTTGAGATGAATATCCCCTTTCTTTACAGGGTGCATGAAGAGCCCGATGAGGAGGGGATAAGGGAGCTTGCCCTTTTCGTGACCCGCTTCGGCTGCCATGTAAAGCTTAAGAAGGACGGGAAGGCAGACGGAAAGGAGCTTGTAAAGCTCTTAAGGGATACTGAGGGAAGCGAGGCTGAAAGGCTCATACATACACTGCTGCTGCGCACCATGGCGCAGGCCAGATACTCCTCCTCTCCGGGAGGGCACTTCGGGCTTGCGATGGAGCATTATTCACACTTTACTTCTCCCATAAGGAGATATCCGGATCTTCAGATTCACAGGATAATAAAGGAGTATCTCAGATTTTCCCTTTCGGAAAAAAGGATGCTCCATTACGCCGCAATACTCGGCGAGGTTGCCGAAAAGTCCAGCTTCCTTGAAAGAAGAGCCGAGGATGTGGAGAGGGAAGCCGATAAGATAAAGATGGTGGAATACATGCAGTCCCATATAGGGGACGAGTATGACGGCATAATATCCGGCGTCACGGAGTGGGGGATATATGTGGAGCTTCCCAACTGCATTGAGGGGATGGTGCCCTTAAGGGACATGACCGATGATTACTATGAGCTGGCAGAGGACCGTCATCAGATCATAGGCCGCGCCCTGCACAGGAAATATACACTGGGAGATCCGGTCAGGGTGAAGTGTGTCAGGGCTGATAAGCGCACCTGTGAGACAGACTTTGAGATAAGGTATTAGACATGGCAGACAAAAAGCTGATAGCAAACAATAAAAAAGCATTTCATGATTACTTCATAGAGGAGCAGCTGGAGGTCGGCATCGAGCTTTTCGGCACGGAGGTGAAATCGGTACGCGCCGGAAAGTGCTCCATTAAGGAGGCTTATATCGATGCGAGAACCGGTGAGCTCATTATCTACGGAATGAATATATCGCCCTATGAAAAGGGGAATATATTCAATAAGGATCCCCTTCGCGACAAAAGGCTTCTGGCTCATAAGAAGGAGATACAGAAGCTCCAGGGAAAGCTTACCCAGAAGGGCTATACTCTGCTGCCTCTGGAGGTATATCTTACCCACGGCAGGGTCAAGCTCCTTATAGGGCTCGGCAAGGGAAAGAAGCTCTACGACAAGAGGGAGAGCATAGCCAGGAAGGATATGAGAAGGGAAACCGAGAGAGAGTTTAAGGTCAGGAATCTTTGATGATGAAAATGAACATATTTATTACCGCAATACTTATAATGGCTGTTTTTTCCGCGGGCTGCGGGATAGGGGGGAAGAATACCGCAAGCGCAAAGAATACGGACAAGGCTGCCGTAAGCACAAAGAGTCCGGAGGATACGGCGGGAAGTGTGCGGGAATCAGAGGAATCCGACAGCG
>CACZNY010000429.1 GCA_902782655.1 uncultured Lachnospiraceae bacterium | reverse complement strand
TCAGCCAGGGTGGTAGTGAATACGGTATCCATGAGGATGCATGCCTACAGGATAAATAAACTGATAAAAGACCTCACAGAGGTAATAAATACACCGGAGCCTGTGATATGAAGACTGTAAGACTGAATAAGGAAACCAAAAAGGATCTGCTTGAAAAGCTTCTGAAGCGTAGCACCAATGATTACGGTGAGATAGAAAAAAGAGTCGCCGCCATCATAGAGAATGTGAGAGAAAACGGCGATAAGGCTATCTTTGATTATGCACGTCAGTTTGATAAATGCGAGCTTGATGAAAAAAGCTTCATGGTCACCGAAGACGAAATAGAAGAAGGAGCCTCTTTGGTAGATCCAAAGCTTTATAAGGTAATGGAAAAAGCATACGGGAATATATGTGAGTACCATGAAAAGCAGGTGAGGCAGAGCTTTTTTACCACTAAGGAGGACGGCTCCATCTTAGGACAGCGGATCACTCCGATAGAAAGGGTCGGCGTATATGTACCGGGAGGGAAGGCCGCCTATCCGTCCACGGTTTTGATGAATATAGGCCCCGCAAGGTGTGCGGGAGTGCCTGAGATCATGATGTGCACCCCGGCTGGTGCTGACGGCAGGGTGACGCCAGTGGTGCTTGCTGCAGCAAAGATCACGGGAGTAAAGAAGATATTCAAGACAGGGGGCGCCCAGGCTATAGCGGGCATGGCCTATGGCACGGAGCTCATACCAAAGGTTGACAAGATAGTGGGCCCCGGCAATATCTATGTGGCTCTGGCAAAAAGAGCAGTTTACGGACACGTATCCATTGACTCAGTGGCAGGTCCTTCTGAAGTGATGGTGCTTGCGGACGAGACCGCCGATCCGCATTTTGTGGCGGCAGATCTTTTGAGCCAGGCGGAGCATGACGAGATGGCGTCCGCCATACTTGTGACTACATCCTATGAGCTGGCGGAGGCTGTATCAGCGGAGATAGATGCTTTCCTTCCGAAGCTCAGCAGAAGAGAGATCATAGAAAAGTCGCTTGATAACTACGGCTTTGCCCTTGTGGCTGACAATATGGAGGATGCCATTGATGCGGTAAATGAAATAGCCTCCGAGCATCTTGAGATCGTTACAAAGGATCCCTGGGGGACGATGACAAAGGTGAAAAATGCGGGAGCCATCTTCCTTGGAGAGTATTCCTCGGAGCCTCTGGGTGACTATTTCGCGGGACCCGACCATGTACTCCCCACCAACGGCACGGCAAAGTTTTTCTCACCGCTGTCCGTGGATGACTTCATCAAGAAGTCCTCAGTGATCTGCTATACAAGATCAGCTCTTGAAGCAGTGCATGAGGATGTGGAGACCTTCGCAAAGTCAGAGGGACTCACCGCCCACGCCAACTCTGTAGCGGTAAGATTCGAGAAGTGACAGCCTCTCCGGGATCAGATGCTTTCCATCCCGGGCAGAATATACCGGTGATACGTAAAAAATGCATATACCCGGGAAAAGCATTCCGACCGGAAGCTGATTCCGGCCGCGGGTATAAATACTTATATAAAGGAACGGCATTATGAATAAAAGATTAGCCAAGATCAGCAGAAAGACAAGAGAAACAGAAATAACCTGTGAGCTTCTCCTTGACGGAGCAGGAAAATCGGAGATTAATACCGGCATAGGCTTCTTCGACCATATGCTGGAGGGCTTTGCAAAGCACGGCTTCTTCGATCTCTACTTAACCTGCAAGGGAGACCTTAAGGTGGATACCCACCATACCGTGGAAGATACCGGCATAGTGCTGGGTGAAGCCATAGCAGAGGCCGCAGGGGATAAAAAGGGGATAAGGCGCTACGGAAGCTTCCTGCTTCCTATGGACGAAGCGCTGATAGCCTGTGCCGTAGACCTTTGCGGAAGGCCGTACTTCAACTTTGACCTGAAGTTTCCCGAGGAGCGCTGCGGTGAAATGGAGATGAGCATGATAAGGGAATTCTTTTATGCCCTGTCATATTCATCCATGATGAACCTGCACCTAAAGCAGCTGGACGGGATAAACTCCCATCATATAGCGGAGGCAGCCTTCAAGGCCTTTGCAAAGGCTCTGGACATGGCTTCATCATTTGACGACAGACTGGAGGACGTGCTGTCTACAAAGGGGGCATTATAATGGAATACAGACAGATAATACCATGTATCTACTTAAATAACGGGCTTGCCGTGAAAAGCCTTCACGACAGATCCAAGGTCACGGAGGATCCGGTCTCACTTGCATCCTACTTTGAAAATCACGGGGCGGACTCCATACTGATATTTGATTTCTCGGTGAATGATGCGGGGCACGATAAAAACCTTGAGATAATAAAGGCCATTAACCATGCAGTGGATATACCGCTCATAGGCGCCGGCAACGTAAAACGCTCGGAGGATGTGAAGAAGCTGCTCTATGCAGGCTGCTCCATAGCTACCCTTAATTTCTCCAAAAAGGAGAATATAGAGCTGGCCAAGGAGGTATCGAAGCGCTTCGGCAGGGAAAAGATAGCAGCCTCGGTAGCCGATACCTCTGAGCTTGACGCAGGAGAGAGCGAGATAAAGAATTATATCGGCCTTATCCTGCTGATAAATGAGGAGAAGCTTTCGGATATAGACGGCTGGTTCAAGGCCCACTGCTCCAATAATTCAAATCCCATGAGCGTGGATCTGATCCCCCTTCTTGGCAAAGAGTCGCTCCATGAAGCCGCGGCGGTATTAAGGTCCTACGATATAGCGGGCATAGCGGGCGGAGTCCTTGATTCCTCAGCTGAAAATTTCATGGATTTTAAGAGGCAGTGCAAGGGGCTGGGGATACCCGTCAATACCTACGACAGCAAGATCGACTGGGATGAGCTTGAAAAGAACGGCGACGGCATGGTACCCGTCATAGCCCAGGATTACAAGACCGGCGAAGTGCTGATGCTCGCCTATATGAATAAAGAAGCCTTTGTAAGGACTCTTGATACCGGGAAGATGACCTACTGGTCAAGAAGCCGGAATGAGCTCTGGACAAAGGGAGAGACCTCCGGCAATTTCCAGTTCGTAAAAAGCCTGACTGCTGACTGCGATAAGGATACCATACTTGCCAAGGTGCTTCAGATAGGCAATGCCTGCCATACGGGTGCCAGATCCTGCTTCTTCAATGAAATGATAAAGAGGGAATATGATGACTCGAATCCTTTAAAGGTATTTGAGCACGAATACTCCGTGATAGTGGACAGGAGGGATCATCCGAAGGAGGGCTCCTATACCAACTATCTTTTCGATAAAGGCATAGACAAGATTTTGAAGAAGATAGGCGAGGAGTGCACGGAGATAATAGTAGCCGCCAAGAATCCCGATCCCGAGGAGCTGAAATACGAGCTCGCGGACTGGCTCTACCATGCCATGGTGCTCATGGTGGAAAAGGGAGTCACCTGGGAGGATGTGACAAAGGAGATAGTCAATAGATAAGCTTGCACTTTCTGATGAGATACTTCTTTCCGTCGAGCATCCCGAAAGGTATATCGGCGGAGAGGTAAACTCGGTAAAAAAGAATAAAGCCGAAGCAGATATCAGATTTGCGATGTGCTTTCCCGATGTTTATGAGATAGGCATGTCGCATCTTGGTATTCAGATACTCTATGAGATGTTCAATAAAAGACCCGACGTATGGTGCGAAAGGGTTTATTCTCCGTGGCTCGATCTTGATAAGATAATGAGGGAAAAGGAAATCCCTCTCTTTGCCCTTGAATCCCAGGATAAGATCAGGGATTTTGATTTTCTGGGCATTACCCTTCAGTATGAAATGTGCTATACGAACGTGCTCCAGGTGCTGGAGCTGTCAGGCATCCCTCTCATGGCGGAAGAGCGCGGCGGAGAAGGAAGGCTTGGGGAAGGCTTCCCCATAGTGATAGGGGGCGGACCCTGCGCATATAATCCGGAGCCCATAGCTCCCTTCTTTGACATGTTTTACATAGGGGAGGGGGAGACTGAGTATGACGAGCTGCTGGATCTATATGCCGCCATGAAAAAGGAAGGCAGGACAAGGCTTGAATTTCTTGAAAAAGCTGCCCGGATCAGAGGTATGTATGTGCCCTCCTTCTACGAGCCTCTCTATGATGCTGAAGGAGGCTATGCCGGAAAAAGGATACTGAATGAGAACGCTCCGAAGACCGTGACCAAGGCGGTCTGCATGGATATGGACAATGCACCCTATCCAGTGAAAAGAGTGATACCCTTTATCAAGGTGACCCAGGACCGCTCGGTGCTTGAGATACAGAGGGGCTGCATCAGAGGCTGCCGCTTCTGTCAGGCGGGGATGATATACAGACCCGTAAGGGAAAAGAGCCTTGATACGCTGAAACGACATGCCCTTGCCATGATAGAGGCTACCGGGGATGACGAGATATCCCTAAGCTCACTGTCCACCTCGGACTATACGAAGATCGCCGAGCTGGTAAAATGGCTCGTTGATACCTATAAGGAAAAGTTCATCGATATTTCCCTGCCTTCTCTTCGGATCGACCATGTTTTCCTTGATATGATGGAAAAGATACAGGATAATAAAAAAGGCTCCCTGACCTTCGCCCCGGAGGCCGGAAGCCAGAGAATGAGGGATGTGATAAACAAGGGGATAACCACTGAAGATATCATGCAGGGCTCTGCGATCTGCTTTGCGGCAGGCTACAGCAAGGTAAAGCTTTATTTCATGCTGGGGCTTCCGGGGGAGAGAGATGAGGATGCCCTGGCCATAGCTTCTCTTGCAAATGATGTCGCCATGAATTATTTCGATACGGTGCCTAAGGAGGAAAGGAAGGGCATGAGGGTGATGGTCACAAGCTCTGCCTCCTTCTTTGTGCCGAAGCCCTTTACACCCTTTCAGTGGTGCGCCATGGATGCGCC
>CACZNY010000428.1 GCA_902782655.1 uncultured Lachnospiraceae bacterium | reverse complement strand
GGCGTTTGAACTTGTTCAAAAAGCCATTTGACTTTGGGCGTCGTTGTATCAAAACAGTGATTCAGTACTTTTGGCGTCTGAATCATGTTATTATGTAAGTGTATATTTGGAACCAGCGGAATAAGGTATTGCAGGATGAAGAATATAATCAAGATCAGCTATATAAAAAAAATACTTGTGATCGCGATCCCCATAATGCTTTCCAATCTTATCTCCCAGCTGCAGATGCTGATAGACAGGATATTTATCGGACGCCTTTCTCTTGAGAGCATGAGCGCGGTAGGAAACGCCTCCAATCCGATGTGGACCACCATGGATGCCATGTTCGCGCTCACCACAGGAGCCACGATCCTTGTAAGCCAGGCGTACGGAGCGGGTGATAATAAAAAAGCGCGGTCTGTTCTGGCATCGTTATTTAAGTATAATAATGTACTGGGGCTGCTCCTCTTCCTCTTCTGGTTTTTTTATCCCCGGGCGGTATTTACCCTCATGGGCGTGGATAAAAGCATTATCGACATGAGCGTGGACTATTCCAGGTATTATGCTCCCATATTCATCCTTACAGGCATCGGAGCCTCCATTAGCTGCCTCCTGTCCGTGTGCCAGAGAACCCAGATCATGATCTGGTATGGCCTGTCGAGATCCCTTGCGAACGTGATCCTTGACTATATCATGATCTTCGGACATTTCGGCTTCCCCGCCATGGGTGTAAAGGGAGCGGCTCTGGCAACGACAATAGCGGAGCTTCTCGGAGATCTGATCGTCTTAATATATGTACTCTCTTCAAAGGAGCTGCCGCTTAAGCCGGATCTCAAGGGGATTCTCTCATCCAGCTTCGCCGACTATGCAGAGACTGTCAGGCTCGGGGCTCCGGCCGCATTGGAGGAGCTTGCCTGGAATATAGGTAACCTGTATCTTATCGTTATGCTTAACAGGATCTCCGTGGAAGCAGCCGGGATACACTCCATCATTTTCGGGGTCGAGCTTATAGCCGTAGTCCTGGTCGGCTCCATAGGTACGGCCACCCTTACTCTTGCAGGCTTTGAAACGGGAAGCAAAAATGTGAAGGGGGTCTGGGATGTGGTGATGAATTCCGCGGTCTTAAGCTGGGGTATCTCACTGTTTAATCTGATCATATTCCTGCTCTTCCCGACCCGGATACTCGGACTCTTCACTACCGATGCGACGGTCCTTGCGACAGCCCCGCTGTATCTTTTCATTGTAGGGATCGACCTTTTCCCAAAGAGCGGAAATATGATCTTCGGCTCCGGCATCAAGGGATACGGCGAACCGTCATGGATGCTTAAGACCCAGCTTTTCGGCACGGCCTTCGTGATCATACTCAGCACGGTCCTGGTCCTCATACTGCATATGGGGATAATCCAGATATTCTGCCTGGTGGTAGTCGACGAGACGCTGCGCTTTATCGTCAACAGCTGGAAGCTGAACCGGATCAAAAATCAGAAAACATAAGACACCCTGCCGAAAGGAATATAATGGACTTATTGGAAATGCTCTTTAGTACCCTCTTCGGACTTTTCATCATAATAATGACCGTTATCACGGTAGTCAGAAAGCTGAAGCTTGGAATAAAAAACCATTCGGAGATACAGGAAAGCATAGACCTGCTGCGAAGCAGACTCGGCTCCCCGCGTGAGGATTACCATCCCGATGACAGGCTCTGCGAACGCTTCAGGGAAGATATAAGAAACAACAGCATCCTTACTGCCCTGGCGCATGATATCCTGAACCACTGCAGCAGACAGCCCTGGGATATCACAGTCCGTACCGCAGATAAGCTTGGCCCTCACACAGCCGGTCAGTATTCAGTAAAGGACGGGCACGGTGAGATCAGGATCTCCGTCGGGAACAATCCATACGACAATATCATCCTGTCCGTGCTGATCCATGAATGCATGCATCATTTTCTCCGCACGAGCGGCATAGGCTTTGAGGATACCCATAAGAACGAAGTGCTTACGGACACAGCAGCCCTCTATCTCGGCTTCTCCCGATATATGAATAAAGG
>CACZNY010000427.1 GCA_902782655.1 uncultured Lachnospiraceae bacterium | reverse complement strand
TGGGGCTTGCGGACTGGCAGGTGAATAAATACCTCACCCAGTCGAGGAGGTTTACCAGACAGAAGATGATAAAGGCGATCGATGAATGCGTCAGGGCTCCGAGGGAGATATTCCAGGGGAAGATACTTGAGGACGCGGCGATGGAGCTTCTCATTATAGGGATCGCTTCCGCCTGACGAAAGGAAGGTTTTATCTTATGGATGAAGTAAATGAGGATCTTATGAGGTTTCTGGATGCCGATGATTATGAGGATAAGCTCATGATACTGCGGGAGATCAGAGGCAGGGTGGACGAGCATGTGGTCAATATGATGGCGGCATCTCTTTCGCTCTCCACGGGCGGGGCATCAAAGGAGGCCTGCCTTGACCAGATCAGGGATTATCTTACGTTGCAGAATAAGTACGATGGAAAGAGGATGAGACAGTGAAATTACTAACATTTGCAGTACCCTGCTACAATTCGCAGGACTATATGGGAAGATGCATAGAATCATTGCTTCCCGGAGGAGACGAGGTCGAGATACTTATAATAGATGACGGCTCTACCGACCTTACGGGCGATATGGCGGACAAATACCAGGAGAAGTATCCCGGCATAATAAGAGCCATCCACCAGGAGAACGGCGGACACGGTGAGGCGGTAAACACCGGGATAAAGAACGCAACGGGACTCTACTTCAAGGTCGTTGATTCTGATGACAGGGTGGATGCGAATGCCTACAGACAGGTGCTGGACAAGCTGAGAGATCTTACCGGGGGAGATACCGTGCTGGATATGATGCTCTGCAATTTCGTCTATGACAAGGAAGGTGCCAGGAGAAAGAAGATAATGCACTATGAGCACTCCGTCCCGGTAGAGGAGCTTGTGAGCTGGGATCAGACGAAGCATTTCAGGAAGGGGCGCTACATCCTCATGCACTCGGTGATCTACAGGACGAAGCTTCTGAGGAAGTGCGGGATGGAGCTTCCGAGGCACACCTTCTACGTGGATAATATCTATGTTTTCGAGCCTCTGCCCTATGTGAAGACGCTTTATTACCTGCCTGTTAATTTTTACCGTTATTATATAGGAAGAGAAGATCAGTCGGTGAATGAGAGCGTGATGATATCCCGGATAGACCAGCAGATAGCGGTCACGAAGCTCATGATAGATTATTTCAGGGATACGAAGGTGGAAAATCTGAAGCTGCGCTGGTATATGAGGAATTACCTCGAGATCATGATGGTCATCTCGTCCATATTCCTTATCAAGGCGGGAGATCCGGAGTCGCTGAATAAAAAGAAGCAGCTTTGGGAGTATCTGAGATCCAGGGATCTTACCACCTATCTGGTAGTCAGGCACAGTATGCTGGGGCAGACCATCAATCTCCCGGGCAAGGGCGGAAGAAAGATCTGCATAGGAGGCTACAGGATAGCGCAGATGGTTGTAGGCTTTAACTGATATTATTTTTAAGACAATAAGGAGGAAAGTAATGTATTCATTGGAAGAACTGAGGGCAGTAGATCCCGAGATCGCTGAGGCGATAGTCGCGGAGCAGAAAAGACAGAATGACCACATTGAGCTCATAGCATCCGAAAACTGGGTGAGCCATGCGGTGATGGCAGCCATGGGAAGCGTGCTCACTAATAAGTACGCTGAGGGCTATCCCGGAAAAAGATATTACGGCGGCTGCGAATGCGTGGATGTGGTCGAGGATATAGCGAGGGAGCGTGCAAAGAAGCTCTTTAACTGCGACTATGCAAATGTACAGCCTCATTCGGGGGCGCAGGCAAATATGGCGGTCTTCTTCGCCATCATGGAGCCCGGTGACACTTTCATGGGAATGAACCTTGACCATGGCGGACATCTGACCCACGGATCACCTGTAAATATGTCCGGAAAGTATTTCAACTGCGTGCATTACGGTGTGAATGACGAGGGCTTTATTGATTATGAGGAAGTAAGGCGCATAGCGAAGGAATGCAGGCCGAAGCTCATAGTGGCAGGTGCATCCGCCTATGCGAGGACGATAGATTTCAAAAAATTCAGGGAGATAGCAGATGAGGTTGGGGCTTATCTCATGGTCGATATGGCTCATATCGCAGGACTCGTGGCTACAGGCTATCATCCCACGCCCATAGGCATTGCGGATGTGGTGACCACCACCACGCACAAGACGCTCCGCGGACCCAGGGGAGGTCTTATTCTCTGCAATCAGGAGGCAGCGGATAAGTTTAATTTCAATAAGGCGATCTTCCCCGGGATACAGGGAGGTCCGCTGATGCATGTGATAGCCGCAAAGGCTGTCTGCTTTAAGGAGGCGCTTGAGCCCTCCTTCAAGGAATATGCGAAGAATGTGGTGGATAACGCCCAGGCGCTCGCCAAAGGACTTATATCAAGGGAGCTCAGCATTGTATCAGGCGGTACCGACAACCATCTGATGCTCTTAAACCTGGAGCCTCAGGGGCTTACCGGCAAGGCTGTGGAGGCTCTGCTTGATACGGCTCATATCACGGCGAATAAGAATACCGTGCCGAACGATCCCCAGAAGCCCTTCGTCACAAGCGGCATAAGACTTGGGACTCCTTCGGTCACGACAAGGGGCTTTAATACGGATGATATGGATAAGGTCGCTGAGGCGATCTCTCTGGTAGTGCTTAAGGGTGAGGACGGGGTAGCTCCCGCAAGGGATATAATAAAGTCACTTACTGACACATATCCTCTTAACTGAATATTTGGCTTGAAAGCGTTAAATTAAGAGAGTATGATATACACCGCAGGTTTGGCTTCCTTATCTGCGGTGTTTTCTATGAGCGACGGCGTAATTACTGCAAAAAGCGTATATAAGATATTCAGGCTTGGCGAAGAGAGGGTGATAGCCCTCAACGGTGTGAGCCTTTCGGTGAAGAAGGGCGAGTTTGTGGCTATAGTAGGCACCTCGGGATCCGGCAAGTCTACCCTGCTCAATATGCTTGCAGGGCTTGATAAGCCGACCAAGGGCGAGATAGTGATAGCGGGACAGCATATAGAGAAGATGAGCGAGGCACAGCTTGTGAGGTTCCGCAGGGATCATGTGGGATTCATTTTCCAGGCATACGACCTCCTTCCGCAGCTTGATGCCATAGAGAATGTGGCTCTGCCGCTTTCCTTCAGGGGGATGGGCAGGGAAAAGCGGACAGAGGCAGCCATAAGGCTGCTGAAGCAGATGGGGCTTGAGAAATACATGAAGCATAAGCCTACCGAGATGAGCGGAGGACAGCAGCAGAGAGTGGGCATAGCAAGGGCACTTGTGGTGAGGCCGGAGATAATATTTGCGGACGAGCCTACCGGCAACCTTGATACAAAGACGACGATAGAGGTGCTGCATATCCTTCAGGAGGTAGTGCACAATCAGGGGAATACGCTTGTCATGGTAACCCACGATAACCATCTGGCCGGTTACGCGGACAGAAGGGTACATATTCTGGACGGCGAGATAATTTTTGAAGATTGAATAGCAGGAGCAGAATGAGAAACATTTCGGGAAAAATATACAGCGCCTTTAAGGCAGGTCTTATAGCCGCAGTTCTCGGACTGGGACTTATGACCGGGGTATCGCCGGCCTTCGCAACTGAGACAACCGAAGCTTCCGATACCTCCACGGGGGTGTCCTATGCCGGAAGCGCAGGAGCCGCAAGCTCCAATCCGGCCTCTACCTATAATGAGGGAGGCTC